>NZ_CEYNZH010000022.1:0-49874 GCF_982874595.1 Oceanospirillum sp.
CGGAAACCCCGCTTCAGTCGAAGCGGGGTTTTTTTATGCCCGGAAGAAAAGGGCGATGCGTTTGAGCCGGTAGCCCAGTACGACGTCTGAACTGACCAAAACCGCTTTTCGTAGAGGTTAGAGAAGGTGTTTCCCTAAGTTTTACAGCTTTAACACCTTATGTTGAATCATTCGACAGTCAAAAGTTATTCTTTTCAAGTGAACCTAAAGTACAAGTGGGTTAGAATCCGTTTTTCCAGTTTTTGAGCGGATTTATCCGACGTACTCAACATCAGGTTAGAGGTAGAGAATGTTTACACGTGATATGACCATTGCAGGCTATGATGAAGAGCTGTGGACTGCGATGCAGTCAGAAGCGGTTCGTCAGGAAGAACACATCGAGCTGATCGCATCTGAAAACTACACCAGCCCTCGTGTAATGCAGGCGCAGGGTTCCGTTCTGACAAACAAGTATGCTGAAGGCTACCCAAACAAGCGTTACTACGGTGGTTGTGAGCATGTTGACGTTGTAGAAGATCTGGCAATTGATCGTGCTAAAGAACTGTTTGGCGCAACCTATGCAAACGTTCAGCCACACTCCGGTTCTCAGGCTAACGCGGCTGTATACATGGCGCTTTGTAAGCCGGGCGATACCGTACTGGGCATGAGCCTGGCACACGGTGGACACCTGACTCACGGTGCGGCGGTATCTTTCTCTGGTCGTATCTACAATGCGGTTCAGTACGGTTTGCACCCTGAAACTGGTGAGATCGATTACGCTGAAGTTGAGCGTCTGGCTGAAGAGCACAAGCCTAAAATGATCGTTGCAGGCTTCTCTGCATACTCCCGTGTTGTTGACTGGCAGCGCTTCCGTGATATAGCGGACAAAGTAGGTGCGTACCTGTTTGTCGATATGGCACACATCGCAGGTCTGGTTGCTGCAGGTGTTTACCCGTCTCCAGTTGGTATTGCTGATGTGGTAACCACAACCACTCATAAAACTCTGGGTGGCCCTCGTGGTGGTCTGATTCTGTCTGCACGTGCTGACGAAGATCTGCAGAAGAAGCTGAACTTTGCTGTATTCCCTGAGTCCCAGGGTGGTCCTCTGATGCACGTTATCGCGGCTAAAGCGGTATGCTTCAAAGAAGCGATGGAGCCGGAGTGGAAAGCCTATCAGGCACAGGTTGTTAAGAATGCTCAGGCGATGGCTAAGACCTTCATGTCTCGCGGTATCAAGATTGTTTCTGAAGGAACTGATGATCACCTGTTCCTGGTTGACCTGATCGATAAAGAGTTCAGCGGTAAAGATGCTGATGCGGCTCTGGGTCGTGCAAACATTACCGTGAACAAGAACTCTGTGCCTAATGACCCTCGCTCTCCGTTTGTTACTTCTGGCCTGCGTATCGGTACTCCTGCTGTAACCCGTCGTGGTTTCAAAGAAGCAGAAGTGACTGAACTGACCAACTGGATCTGTGACATTCTGGACGACATCAACAATGAAGACACGATTAACGCGGTTAAAGATAAAGTGAAGGCGGTTTGCCAGCGCTTCCCTGTTTACGCTTAATTCGTTTTTTTGTTGTAAGAATAAGCCCGGCTATATGCTGGGCTTATTTGTATCTGCTGACATTAAAGGTAAAATGAAATCCGTTGCCAGTGGGTATAAGCTGTTTCATATTGAGCTGTCGCTGGGAATTACCCCATAAGATAACCAGAGCCTACTATGTATTGTCCCTTCTGTGGTGCGCAGGAAACAAAAGTTACAGACTCCCGATTGGTCGCTGATGGCGATCAGGTACGCCGTCGCCGTGAGTGCCTGAGTTGTGGTGAGCGTTTCACTACCTATGAAACGGCAGAGCTGGTCATGCCTAAAATCGTGAAACACGATGGTAAACGGGAAGCTTTTGATGAGGCTAAACTTCGTGCTGGTATGCAGCGCGCTCTGGAAAAACGTCCGGTCAGCACAGAATCATTTGAAGCCGCTATTGAGCGCATTCGTCAACGTCTTCGAGCCCGCGGAGAGCGTGAAGTGGCATCCCGCCTGATTGGTGAAGAGGTAATGGCCCAGCTGCGTTTGCTGGACCAGGTAGCCTATATCCGTTTTGCTTCGGTGTACCGCAGTTTTCAGGATCTTGATGAGTTTCGTGCCGAGATTGATCGTCTTGCTCAGGATCCACCGTTCAGCCGTGGTGAGCATTTGTCCGGAAAAGACGACTCCTCTTCATAGGCTTTAATATGAACACTTCTGACAATCTTCTGATAACCGATGTCGGTTTTATGGCTCGTGCTATTCGCTTGGCCCGTAAAGGGCATTTCACGACGTTTCCCAATCCTCGGGTGGGTTGTGTATTGGTTAAGAATGGTGTGATTATCGCTGA
This sequence comes from Oceanospirillum sp., assembly GCF_982874595.1. Taxonomy (NCBI): domain Bacteria; kingdom Pseudomonadati; phylum Pseudomonadota; class Gammaproteobacteria; order Oceanospirillales; family Oceanospirillaceae; genus Oceanospirillum; species Oceanospirillum sp. The sequence goes on from NZ_CEYNZH010000022.1 coordinate 2,358, forward strand.
GGGCTGGCATCAGAAGGCCGGGGAAGGTCATGCCGAAGTCAACGCACTGGCTCAGACTGATGACGCCTTTGGGGCGACGGCCTACGTAACACTGGAGCCCTGTTCTCATACTGGCAGAACGCCACCCTGTTCCGATGCTCTGATCAAAGCAGGCGTAGCTCGTGTGGTTATCGGGATGCAGGACCCTAACCCCTTGGTCGCGGGAAATGGTATCCGAAAACTGCAGGCGGCCGGAATAGACGTGCGCAGTGGTGTTTGTGAAGCTGATGCAAAAGCACTGAACCCCGGTTTTATCCAGCGTATGACAGAAAAACGTCCGTTTGTTCGTGCGAAACTTGCCTGTAGTCTTGATGGCCGTACTGCTATGGCTTCCGGTGAGAGTCAGTGGATTACAGGCCCTGCTGCCCGATCACAGGTTCAGCAATTGAGAGCCGTCAGTTCCGCTATCATCAGTGGAGTGGACTCCGTAATTGCCGATGACAGCGCGCTGACGGTTCGCGCCGAACAGTTAAAGCTGCCGGATGCCGAACAGATCGCTCAACGCCAGCCGCTGAGGGTTGTACTGGATAGTCGTCTGCGTTTACCAGAAAATGCCAAAATTTTGCAGCAACCGGGTGAAACGCTGGTTGTGTTTACTGAGCCGAATGCAGATAAGCGACAGCAGCTTGAGAAAGCCGGAGCAGTTTGCCTGCAGCTACCTGCAGATGAGGGCCGTGTCAGCCTTGCAGCGCTGATGGATTACCTCAATCAGCGGGAATGCAATGAGGTACTGTTGGAAACCGGTGCCACCCTGGCCGGAGCTTTTGCAGAAGCAGGTTTGATTGATGAATTAGTCGTTTTTATGGCTCCGACCCTGTTAGGCGATAGTGCCAGAGGCTTGCTGAATCTGGATATCACAAAAATGGCAGATCAGAAGCGTCTTGAGCTTAAAGATTGCCGTATGGTGGGTTCCGATATGATGATAACCGCCCGTTTTACAGGAAAATCACAATAATGTTTACCGGAATTATCGAAGCGGTTGGTACAATTGAGAGTTTACAGCCTGCAGGCGGCGACTATCGCGTCAAGGTTGCCGTTAATACTCTGGACATGACAGATGTTAAGCTGGGCGACAGTATTGCTGTTAATGGCGTTTGTCTGACGGTAACCGAGTTGTATGGCAAAGGTTTTTGGGCGGATGTCTCTCTGGAGACGGTTCGTCATACCTGTTTTAAGAACTATCGCCCCGGACAGGCGGTAAATCTGGAAAAGGCGATGATGCCGACCTCCCGACTGGGTGGCCATATCGTCAGTGGCCATGTGGATGGCGTTGGTAAAATTCTGGAGCGTCGGGAAGATGCCCGCTCTGTACGTTTCCGGGTACAGGCACCGGAGCCTCTGCTGAAATATATTGCAGATCGCGGCTCAATAACGGTAGAAGGCACAAGCCTGACCGTGAACGGTATTGAAGGTGATGTTTTTGAACTCAATATTGTTCCTCACACGCTGGCAGAAACTGTTTTGCAGGGTTACACCTCGGGCCAGTCAGTACATTTAGAAGTAGACCTGATCGCACGCTATCTTGAGAGGCTCATCAGTAAATCTGAGCCGGCAGAAGCACCGAAAAGCGACATCAGTCTCGAATTTTTAGCTCAGAACGGTTTTTACCGTGGCTGACCGCTTAGGAATGAATATGCAACTGAACACTGTTGAAGAGTTACTGGAAGATATCCGTCAGGGCAAAATGGTTATCCTGATGGACGATGAAGATCGTGAGAACGAAGGTGATCTTGTTATTGCTGCGGAGCAGGTGCGTCCGGAAGACATTAACTTTATGGCGAAGTACGCCCGTGGTCTGATCTGTCTGACCCTGACCCGCGATCGTTGTGAACAGCTGAAGCTGCCTCTGATGGTCCAGAGTAATGGCGCTCAGTTCTCCACGAACTTCACCCTGTCTATTGAAGCAGCTGAAGGTGTTACCACCGGTATCTCGGCTGCGGATCGTGCTCATACCGTTCGTACTGCGGTGAAACGTGATGCGAAGGCTGAAGATATTGTACAGCCGGGTCATATCTTTCCTTTAATGGCGCAGCCTGGCGGTGTTCTGAGTCGTGCCGGTCATACTGAAGCCGGTTGTGATATGGCGCGTATGGCGGGCTTTGAAGCGGCGTCTGTGATCGTTGAGATCATGAACGAAGACGGTACCATGGCGCGTCGTCCGGATCTTGAGCTGTTTGCTCAGGAGCACAATATTAAGATTGGTACTATTGCGGATCTGATCCACTACCGCACCACCAACGAACATACTGTTGCCCGTGCTCAGGAAGGTGTTATGGCCACGGAATACGGTGACTTTAACTATGTCACCTATACCGATGAGATTCAGGGTTGTACCCATCTGGCGATGACACTGGGCGACATCAAAGCGGATGATCCGGTGATGGTACGTGTTCATAACCGTACTGAAGTACTGCGTGATGTGGTGGGTGCTATCCCTGCTGACGAGACAGAGCGTAAATGGACCATGCGTAAGGCTCTGGCAAAAGTTGCTCAGGAAGGCAAAGGTGTCGTTCTGCTGCTGGATAGCAATGAGCGTATTGATATCCGTGATTCTGTTGATCTGATTCAGAATGGTCGTCAGCAATCGAAAGTGAACGTCAGTGCTTCCGGTGCTTATCTGACCGTCGGTACGGGTTCTCAGATTCTGCGTGATCTGGGTGTCGGTAAAATGCGCCTGCTGAGTTCTCCGATGAAATTTAATGCGATCTCCGGCTTTGACCTTGAGATCGAAGAATATATTCCCTGCGAAGACTAAGCCGCTTTCACATTGTAGAGACGGTTTCTTTCCGGGTAAAACGAAAAGTATCAGGACAAAAAAATGACAATTAAATTTGTTGAAGGCAATTTCGTAAACTGTAACGGCCAGTACGCTATCGTTGTGGGTCGTTTTAACAGCTTTGTGGTTGAGCATCTGGTTGAAGGTGCTATTGATACACTGCGTCGTCACGGTGTTGATGAAGCGAATATCACTGTTGTTCGTGCACCGGGTGCCTGGGAACTGCCACTGGTTGCCAAGAAAGTGATCGAAAAACAACAGCCGGATGCTGTGATCACACTGGGTGCGGTGATCCGTGGCGGAACGCCTCACTTTGAATATGTTGCCGGCGAATGCTCAAAAGGTCTGGGTCAGCTGTCTCTGCAAACCGGTGTGGTTATCACTAATGGTGTGCTGACAGTTGATACGATCGAACAGGCGATCGAGCGTTCCGGCACCAAAGCAGGTAATAAAGGTTCTGAAGCGGCTCTTTGCGCTCTGGAAATGGTTAGCCTGTTCAATACCCTGTAATTAAAGAATTAATTCGGTAATTTTAAAACTTAACTCGCGGTTACTCCTCAATGTCCCAAGGTAAAAAAACCAGTAAAACTAAAGCTCGTCACGCTGCGCGTCAGCTCACTGTACAGGGTCTGTATCAATGGCAGATGACAGGTGCGGCTCTGCAGCAGATTGAGCTTCAGATTCGTGCTGCTCGTCCGGATGATGCGCTGGAATCTCACGAGGATATTACGTCAGCAGTTGAGATCGCCGATCTGGCGTATTTCAATGAACTGCTGCATAACATTCCTCAGCAGAAAGCAGATCTGGATAAAGAATATGCAGCTCTGCTGGATCGTCGCGTTGACGAGCTAGACCCTGTTGAGCTGGCAATTTTGCGTATGGGCACCTACGAGCTGAGCAAACGTATTGACGTTCCTTACCGTGTGGTGATCAACGAAGCCGTTGAGCTGGCAAAAAGCTTTGGTGCGACCGAAAGCCACAAGTACATTAACGGTATTCTGGACAAGCTGGCGATTCGCCTGCGTGCTGCAGAAGTTGCCGAGCGTCGTAAGGGCTGATTCCTTTGGGTGAGTTTGAGCTGATCCGTCGCTATTTTGCTGCCCCTGCGCTTCAGCAATCCCGTCGGGATGTCTGTGTCGGGATTGGTGATGATTGTGCGTTAATCGCGGTCCCTCAGGGTAAACAGCTGGCGGTGTCTGTGGATACCTCGGTTGCCGGAGTTCATTTCTTACCCGAAGCTCCGGCTCACAGCATTGGCTGGCGTGCTCTGGCGGTTAGTCTGAGTGATTTGGCCGCGATGGGTGCTCAGCCAGCTTGGTTTACTCTGGCGATCAGTTTGCCTGATGTTGATGAAAGCTGGTTGGCGGAATTCTCCCGTGGCATGGCCGACCTGAGTCAGCGCTATGGCGTTGCCTTGATCGGCGGTGATACTACTCGTGGACAGCTTTCTATGAGTGTGCAGGTTCAGGGTTATGTGACTCCAGGCGCTGCATGGCGTCGTAACGGTGCCAAACCGGGTGATATTATCTATGTTTCGGGTAGGCTGGGTGCTGCTGCTGCGGGACTGCGTATTGCGCAGAACTTAGTGGCCGAAGGTTTATCAATACCGGATCTTACAGTGCTCAACGATGACAATTGCGGGATGCCCGAGAGCGATGTTGTTGCGCTTAAGTCCTATCTTTATCCCACGCCACGATTTGATCTGATTCCGATGCTTTCCAGTCGGGTCAGCAGTGCGATAGATATCTCAGATGGTCTGTTATCAGATCTTGGGCATTTACTTGCCGCCAGTGGCGTTGGAGCTAACCTGGATCATAATCGTATCCCCTGCTTTGATCACCTTGATATGGCAGCTGAACTTTGTTCAGAGAGCGCTTTATCTGGCGGTGATGACTACGAACTCTGTTTTACAGTTTCTCCTCAGCGCCGTCTTGAACTGGAAGTGGGTGCTGAACAGAGCAGGATTTCACTATACCCTATCGGTATGGTGACTGCGCATGAAGGAATTCGGGGCATTCCGTCAAATTTATCGACAGGATTTGATCATTTTAAGGGGAATAAACAATGAATCGTGCCCCTTCAAGTGTGTGGCGTAATCCCATCCACTTCCTTGCTTTTGGTTTGGGGAGTGGCGCAGCGCCTTGGGCTCCCGGTACAGTAGGGACCGCAGCTGCCATTATCCCTTATCTTTTATGGGTTCAGTTTCTGTCTCCGGCCTGGTTTATCGGTTTGCTGCTGGTGACGTTTATTATAGGTGTCTGGCTTTGCGAGCGTACCTCTGAAGACTTAGGGGTACACGATCACTCAGGGATCGTCTGGGATGAGTTTGTCGGTTACTGGCTGACTATGTTCCTTGCCCCGCAGGGTTGGGAGTGGGCGCTGGTAGGATTTGTTCTGTTCCGCTTCTTTGATGTACTGAAGCCTTGGCCTGTGAAATGGGCTGATCGTCGAGTGGCTGGCGGTTTTGGTATTATGATTGATGATATCCTGGCCGGCGTATACGCTTGGATCTGCATGCAGGTCCTGATCAGGCTCTGGTAGCACGCGGGATTCTCGAACGAATATTATGAAGCCAATAAAAAGGCCGGAGCAAATGCTCCGGCCTTTTTGTAGCCAGTATAGATAACAAGGTAAGCCTTTAATCAGGTTCGCGGCGGTTCAGGCAGCCGTTTTCCAACAGTTTGCATTGATGTGCTGCCAGATCCATCCAGAATGCCTTGTCAGGCTTAATGCCCATAGTAACATCTAGATTAGGAGCCATCAGGAAAGGCTGGTTCATTAAGCTGAGAATGCTGATGTGAAGCATTTTAGGGTCTAATTCAGGATTCAGTACGCCACGCTCCTGCATTTTGCGTAGCATGATCTCCATAGGTCGACACTTCTCACGGAATCTCTGCTGGATAAAGTCATCTTCCAGAGGGCCGTCTTCAAATAGCAGGCATTTCAGAATGACAACAATAAAACCAGGATACTCTGACATCAGCGCATAGTAGCGCTGGAAAAAATCAGAGAAGCTTTCCGGCGGGTTATCTACGCCATCCAGCACCAGCTGATGCAGGGGCTCAAATGTCTCGATAAACATCGCCTGGAAGAGACCTTCTTTATTACCGAAGTAATAATGGATCATCGCCATGGTCGATTGTGCTCGGGCTGCAATCTCACGTGTGGTGACCTGTTGATAGTTCTTTTCGATAAAACAGGAACGCGCTGAGATAATCAGATTTTCTCGAACATTACGGGCACTTTTACTGGTCGGTCGACCACGCTTTTTAGCTTTTACGGGTTTAAATTCTGCATTCATGGGGGCTACGTCTTTTAATCGTGTGATTAAAAGCTAGAGTAGAGTATTTGGACTAGAATTAACAGAGGGGAAAATCAGTCATTATCGAAAGGTTTGATTAATTTAATCGACCTGTCAATAATTCAGCACGTTGTCGGAATGAATGAAACCGACATAAAAAAACCGCACGGAACCAGGGTTGATTCCAGTGCGGCTTGCAGCTGAAAGATCCCGAAGGATACTTCCATTATTTTACGGCGTTTTAAACATCCAGATAGTCAAGAATGCCTTCGGCGGCTTTGCGGCCTTCATCGATGGCTGTTACCACCAGATCGGAACCGCGCACCATATCGCCACCAGCGAAGATCTTAGGATTGGTGGTCTGGTACGGGAAGCGAGCTTCTGCTTTTGCGATCACGCGGCCACTCTCATCTGTTTCGATCTTGTTGCCTTCAAACCAGTCCGCGGGGCTTGGACGGAAACCGAAGGCCACCAGAATAACGTCTGCCGGTACAATCTCTTCAGAACCCGGTACAACCTCAGGGCGGCGACGGCCGTTGGCATCCGGCTCACCCATGCGGGTAGAAACCATCTTGATACCTTCAACCTTATCTTCACCGACAATAGCCACCGGCTGGCGATTGAACAGGAATTTTACGCCTTCTTCTTTCGCGTTTTGAACCTCGCGCTTGGAGCCCGGCATGTTGGCTTCATCACGACGGTAAGCACAGGTCACAGACTTGGCTTCCTGACGGATAGAGGTACGGTTACAGTCCATCGCGGTGTCACCACCACCCAGAACGATAACGCGCTTACCTTCCATGCTGATGTACTCTTCCGGAGACTTCTCGTAACCCAGGCAGTGGTTTACGTTGGAGATCAGGAAATCCAGTGCAGCGTGGACACCCGGCAGGTCTTCACCCGGCAGTCCGCCATTCATGTAGGTATAGGTACCCATACCCATGAAGACCGCATCGTAATCACTCATCAGCTGATCGATAGTAACGTCGGAACCGACCTCGGTATTCAGTCGGAATTCGACCCCCATATCGGAAAACACTTCACGACGGCGAACCATCACGTGTTTCTCCAGCTTGAACTCAGGGATACCAAAAGTCAGCAGGCCACCGATCTCAGGGTTCTTGTCAAAGACAACCGGTTTAACACCGTTACGAACCAGAATGTCGGCACAGGCAAGGCCAGCGGGGCCAGCACCGATGATGGCAACTTTCTTGTTGGTCCAGACTACTTTGGACATATCCGGACGCCAGCCCATGGCAAAGGCGGTATCGGTAATGTACTTCTCAACAGAGCCGATGGTGACAGCGCCAAAGCCACCTTCACCCAGTGTACAGGAACCTTCGCACAGACGATCCTGTGGGCATACGCGACCGCATACCTCTGGCAACGAGTTGGTGCTGTGGCACAACTCTACCGCTTCCATGATGTTGCCTTCTGTTGCCAGCTTCAGCCAGTTTGGAATGAAGTTGTGTACCGGGCATTTCCACTCGCAGTATGGGTTGCCGCATTCCAGGCAGCGGTGTGCCTGAGTGGCAGCATCAACGGGCTTAAAGGGTGCGTAGATCTCTTTGAACTGCTTTTTACGCACATTAGCCGCTGTTTTTTTCGGATCTTTACGACCCACGTCGATAAACTGGAAATCGTTATTCAATTGTTCAGGCATAGCCGCCTCACCTCATTAAAAACCTAAATTCACAAAAATCTGCATCGTTGAAGGCCAGAGCCCTGAATTACTCAGGGCGCTGACGTGTACTATCCAGCAGACTGCCAAGGCTTGCTGCTTTAGGCTTAACCAGCCAGAAGTGGCGGTAGTAGTCGAAGAAGTTATTCAGAACTTCCTGACCCCACTTGCTACCGGTTGCTTCAACAAATTCAGCGATAACGCTGCGCAGATGGTTGCGGTAGGCTTCCATCGGCTCAGAGCTGATACGGTGGATATCGACCAGCTCGTGGTTGTATTTATCTACAAAAGTACGGTCCATATCCAGTACGTAGGCAAAACCGCCTGTCATACCTGCACCGAAGTTGTACCCGGTATCACCCAGAACCGTTACCAGACCACCGGTCATATATTCACAGCAGTGGTCACCGGCACCTTCAATCACGGCATGGGCGCCTGAGTTACGGACAGCGAAGCGTTCACCAGCCAGACCTGCTGCAAACAATTTGCCGCCGGTAGCACCATACAGGCAGGTGTTACCGATAATAGAGGTTTTCTGTGACTCAAACGGGCTACCAGCAGGAGGTGTCAGCGTAATGCTGCCGCCGTTCATACCTTTACCGACGTAATCGTTGGCATCACCTTCAATGTAGAGATTCAGACCTTTGGCATTCCAGACACCGAAGCTCTGACCCGCAACGCCGGTCAGTTTCAGGGTCAGCGGGTTCGGCATACCTTTGTCGCCCCAGCGTTTGGCGATTTCACCAGACAGGCGGGCGCCGATAGAACGGTCGCAGTTGGTCACTTTGAACTCGAACTCACCGCCTTTACCATTTTCGATAGCGGACAGGGTTTCTGCAACCATACGCTCAGCCAGAGAGCCTTTATCGAAGGGCTCGTTCCGGGCTACCTGGCAGGTCTGAGGCGCATCTGCTGGTACAAAGTCGTTGTTCAGCAGGTTAGTCAGATCCAGGTTCTGAATCTTAGCCGGTGCTTCTTCATCGCTGATTGCGGTCAGCAGGTCGGTGCGGCCGATCAGGTCTTCAAACTTGCGAACACCCATTTCAGCCATAATTTCGCGCACTTCTTCAGCCACAAAGCGGAAGTAATTTTTCACCATCTCAACGGTGCCGATGAAGTACTCTTCGCGCAGCTGTTCGTTCTGAGTGGCAACACCAGTCGCACAGTTGTTCAGGTGGCAGATACGCAGATATTTACAGCCCAGAGCAACCATAGGGATCGTTCCGAAGCCAAAGCTTTCCGCACCCAGAATGGCACCTTTAATCACATCCAGACCGGTTTTCAGACCACCGTCTGTCTGAAGGCGTACTTTGTCTCGCAGGTTGTTGATCCGTAGCGCCTGATGCACTTCCGGCAAACCCAGCTCCCAAGGTGAGCCAGCATGTTTAATCGAAGTCAGAGGACTTGCCGCAGTACCGCCATCATAGCCGGAGACCGTGATCAGGTCTGCATAGGCCTTGGCAACACCCGTTGCAATGGTGCCGATACCCGGCTCAGATACCAGCTTCACAGAAACCAGCGCATCCGGATTCACCTGCTTCAGGTCGAAGATTAGCTGTGCCAGATCCTCAATGGAGTAGATATCGTGGTGCGGTGGAGGCGAGATCAGCGTGACGCCTGGTACGGAGTGACGCAGACGGGCAATCAGAGCATTGACCTTGCCGCCCGGCAGCTGACCGCCTTCACCCGGCTTAGCACCCTGTGCCACTTTAATCTGCAGCACTTCAGCGTTAACCAGATAGTGGGGTGTTACACCAAAACGACCGGAAGCGATCTGTTTGATCTTGGAGTTCTTCAGCGTGCCGAAGCGTGCGGCATCTTCACCACCTTCACCGGAGTTTGAGCGGCCGCCCAGTTCGTTCATCGCCTGAGCCAGTGCTTCGTGGGCTTCAGGAGACAGCGCACCCAGCGACATTGCAGCTGAGTCAAAACGGCGCAGAATGGATTCTGCCGGTTCAACCTCAGACAGAGCGATCGGGCTGGAGGCTTTATTCACTTTCAGCAGGTCACGGATGGTCGCTGCAGGGCGCTCGTTAACCAGCTTGGCGAAACGTTTGAATGCTTCGTAGCTGCCGGTCTGAACTGCTTCCTGTACCGCTTTAACCACATCCGGGTTATAAGCGTGATATTCACCACCGTGTACGTATTTCAGCAGACCGCCTTGACCGATCTTCTTGCGCGGGTTCCAAGCCAGAGAGGCCAGCAGTTCCTGCTGCATCTGGAAGTGTGCGAAGTCAGCACCCTGAATGCGGGTCGCTACCCCTTTAAAGCAAAGGTCGCAAACCTCTTCTGACAGACCCACGGCTTCAAACAGTTGCGCGCCACGATAAGACGCGATCGTGGAGATGCCCATCTTGGACAGAATCTTCAGCAGGCCTTTCTGGATACCGCGGCGGTAGTTTTCACGAATCTCAGCCGGATCACCCTGAAGTTCACCGGTACGTTGCAGGTCAGCCAGAACGTTGTAGCTTAAGTAAGGGTAAATGGCAGTCGCACCAAAGCCGAACAGTACAGCCATCTGGTGAGAATCACGGGCCAGACCGGTTTCAACAATCAGGTTGGAATTACAACGCAGACCTTTTGCCCCCAGATATTTGTGCACGGCACCTGTCGCCATAACGGCATCAATTGGCAGCAGACCTTTTTCAATCTCGCGATCAGACAGTACCAGTACCACTTTGCCGGAGCGAACCGCTTCTTCAGCTTGCTCACAAACGTTCTGAATCGCCTGCTTCAGGCCCGTGGTTTCAGGGTTGTACTGCAAACTGAGGGTGTGTGCAGGGAAGCCTTTGTCGTCCAGCTGTTGCAGTGACTTGAATTTGCGGGGCGAAAGAACCGGTGTTGTCAGAACGATACGGTTTGCGTGATCAATACTGTCTTCAAAGACATTCAGCTCGGTGCCCAGACAGGTTTCCAGCGACATTACGATCGCTTCGCGCAGAGGATCGATTGGCGGGTTGGTAACCTGAGCAAACTTCTGACGGAAGTAGTCCGTCGTCAGACGGTTCTTACGGGACAGAACGGCCATTGGGGTGTCATCCCCCATGGAACCTACGGCTTCCTGACCCTGTTCCGCCAGAGGTCGCAGTACCTGATCACGCTCTTCAAAGCTGACCTGGTACATCTTCATATGTGCCTGCAGTTCTTCCTGAGTAACCGGCTCAAAGTTCGGGCCCTGGATCTCACCCAGAGTGGATTCCAGGAAGGTCGCTTTCTCACGCATCCACTGTTTATACGGATGTGCAGATTTCAGACGGTTGTCGATATCTTCACGGTGCATTACTTCACCGGTTTCGGTATCCACCACCAGCATGTGACCCGGAGCAACACGGCCTTTAGCAACAACATCTTCCGGCTGGTAATCGTAAACACCGATCTCAGACGCCAGTGTGATATAGCCGTTCTTGGTGATCACCCAGCGCGCAGGACGCAGACCGTTACGGTCCAGCATACAAACCGCATGACGACCATCGGTCAGTACCAGACCGGCAGGGCCATCCCAAGGCTCCATGTGCATAGAGCTGTATTCGTAGAAGGCACGCAGATCCGCATCCATGGTGTCGTTGTTCTGCCACGCAGGCGGAATCATCAGACGTACGGCTTTAAACAGATCCATACCGCCGGTCAGCAGCACTTCAAGCATGTTATCCATACTGGACGAGTCAGAGCCTGTGGTGTTCACCACCTGATCCAGTTCATCAAGATTCAGAATATCGTTGTTGAAGTTGCTCTTACGGGCATTTGCCCAGCTGCGGTTAGCTTCAATGGTGTTGATCTCACCGTTGTGCGCCAGATAGCGGAACGGTTGAGCCAGAGGCCATTTAGGAGCGGTATTGGTAGAGAAGCGCTGGTGGAATACGCAGATCGCGGTTTCAAGACGCTCATCACCAAGGTCTTTATAGAACTTAGGCAGATCTGCCGGCATCACCAGACCTTTATAGGAGATGACCTGAGATGACAGGCTGGCAACGTAGAATTCGCTGTCATCCTGCAGAGCCATCTCGGCTTTGCGACGCGCCATAAACAACTTAACGGCCAGTTGCTGTGGGTCCATTTCGGGAGCGTCAACAAAGACCTGTTCAAACTGTGGCAGACAATCAAGTGCCATAGGGCCACAAACAGAAGTATCGATAGGAACCTGACGCCAGCCGACGACGCTCAGACCTTGGGCTGTAATTTCGTTAGTTAGAACAGAACGGGCGTTTTCAGCCTTAGCCTGATCCTGTGACAGAAATACCATGCCGACACCGAAGTGCTGGGAAAGCTCAGCGTTAAACTGTTCTTTTGCAATGGTGCGTAGGAAGGAGTCGGGTTTTTTCAGCAGCAAACCACAGCCATCACCTGTTTTACCATCAGCAGCAATACCGCCACGGTGCGTCATACAGGTTAGTGCTTCGATCGCTGTCTGTAACAGATCATGGCTGGCATCGCCATTCATGTGAGCGATCAGGCCGAAACCACAGTTATCCCTAAATTCGTCAGGGTGATACAGACCAGTTCTCATAAAGCTAACTCTCGCTAGTACAAAAAAATCGTTGTTGTCTGCCCCAGAAACTTCTTGTTTTGTCTTTAATTATTAATCGATATGCGTCTTCCGTTAGACAGGTTTCTTTGAGGCAAAGGGAGAGAGATTCTACACAGCTGAAGGCAGAATCTCAAATGTAAGTTTGATTTCAGGGGCGGTTATGGCGGTTAACTGCGGTTAAGTTGTCGCAAACGTGCGGCTAACGTCTAAAAAGAGAGGTGTTAATGTGTGTAAACGACGCTACCTCTGCATAGTTGAGTGTAGCGTCGCCTGATCTTGAATCAGGGGTTCTAGGGGGTTATTTCTTTTGTATATCGGACTGAACACTGGCGATACTTCGTGCCCATGGTTTTCGGTCCTGAAGTTCTTTCGACAGATTAGGGATGCTGGCAATAGCCGCATCGCGGTCATCAAACTCGCCGTAGATGACTACGAACCAGGGTTTGCCCTGATAAAGAGTTTCGAAATAGCGCACATTGGCTTTGTTTTTCAGGCCGTCAATAAAACGGATTGCATTGCTTTCAATATGGCTACCCAGTACTTGAAGCGTATACTGAGTGCGCTTTAGTGCCATCAGCTCTTTTTCCTGCTTGTATGGGCTCACCGGTTTGGTGGCTGGCTTTTCAGCAGTCTTGGGCGTTGTGGTCTCCGGTGTTTTTATCGCGGACTCTGCTGTTTTAACCGGCTCTTCTGGTTTGGGCTGTTCCGGTGCCTTCTCAGCGATCAGTGTCTGTTCTTTCTGGTTCGGGACGGCCGATGCTGTCGTTGAGGTACTTTCCATACCCAGAAGGGCTGCATCGGCTTCGCGTTTACTCTTCTCCTCGGGCGCTTCTTCCTGATCAGGGTAAACCGGCTTGATAATGGTAACGGCCTGCTCTTCTTCGATTTTTGCTGAGGCTTCTTCAGCTTCGGCCAGCGTCTCCTCGGCAGGGCGAGAGAGTCGGTTGAGGTCGGTCAAAGGCGTGTTTTCAGCAACAACAGGCTCTTTTTCAAGCCCCATTAGTTCATCCTGATACAGGTAAGCTGCTCCCAGAAGACTGGCAACAATAGCCAAGGCCGCCACATGCCATATAGGCACAGAAGAGCGTTTTGGTTTGGTGGGTGTGCTTTGCTCTGCTTTGGGAGTCTTTATCCGGGATTTGTTTTTCTTCTCGGTTTTGGGTTTGACTTTAGGCTTAGGTGTGATGCTGGCGATTTTTTTCAGGCCTTCCGGGTCGCTGAGAGCCAGGTTAGCCATATTGTTGATCTGGCCGGGTACACCGCCACCTGCCCGAATAATATCGGCTTTAGCGGTTTCGCTAATCTGGCCGGTCAGACCAGCAGCGCTAAGACGGTAGTCGAGATAACCCCAGGCTTCTTCGGTGGTCATAGACTGGAGCGCTAAATGGTGACCGATGGCGTTAAAGCGTTCTTTTAGACGTGACCCTTGCAGAGTATCAATTAGTGGCTCTTCGCCAAGCAGAAGAATATGAGGACGTTTATGATCGTCATCATCAGAGAGTAGTATCACCATCAGCTCAAGTGTTTCCGGGCTAAGCAGATGTGCGTCATCAACGACGATCAGGCAACTGTTGCCTTCTTTGTGCAGAATACTGAAATGCTGCTTCAGTCGGACCAGGTATTGATTAAGGTCGCTATTGTTATCAAGGCCCAGCTGAAGGCTTTGATTGAGGGCTTGCATAAAGGCCTGGGGCTGAGAGACCTGCTCCTGTTCGAAGTCACAGATTTGAACGCCCGAGTCCATACCATCAATGACTTTACGTTTGATGAGCGTTTTTCCGGATCCCTGTGGACCGGTAATAGTAAGCAGCAGGCTACTGTATCGGCTCAGGTGTCCGATCAGCTCAATGACTTGTGAGTGTTGTTGTGACGGAAAAAACAGTGATTCTTCAACCACGCCCTCGGTGAGTGAAGGGGTAATATTTGTGAAGGAGAAATTATCCCCAGACATACCGGAATCCTTATCGTTACTGTTTTTTCCAAACATAGGTTTTTAATCCCACTTTTTTCATGCAAAGGTTCAGCTGATAAGCATCAAATAGTACCTATCGGAACAACCCCGAACCCTTGATGATAGGCGGTAATAAAAGCAACGGGAAGCCTAAAATATTAAAAATCCCCGAGTTTTTTTCCTGCAGTGAGTGTTTGTTGTAAATTTGTTTCTGAGAAGCGATCCGTAACCACCGCCTGACCCAGAGACTGCATCAGTACCAGCCTTAGATTGCCATCCAGAACTTTTTTGTCGACCAGCATATGGCCAATAAAGTTGTCAGCACTCATATCCTCTGGCGGCACTACGGGCAGATCAAAGTCCTGCAGGATTTTTTTGATCCGCTTGCAGTCTTTATCGCTGAGCCAGCCTTCACGCTGAGACAGGTCTGCTGCCATCAGCATACCGGTCGCAACTGCTTCACCGTGCAGCCATTGACCATAGCCCTGTTCTGTTTCGATGGCGTGACCAAATGTGTGGCCCAGATTTAGTGTCGCGCGTACGCCACCTTCCAGCTCATCCAGAGCAACAACGTCGGCTTTATTCTGACAGGAGCGGTGTATCGCTTCTGATAAAGCGGCAGCGTCTTTAGCTTTTAGCGGCGCGACATTGTTTTCCAGCCAGCTGAAGAATTCAGGATCGCGGATCAGACCGTACTTAATCACTTCGGCAATCCCGGCGGCCAGTTCACGCTCCGGTAGGGTCTGCAGGGTGTCGGTATCTGCAAGTACCAGCTGCGGCTGCCAGAAGGCACCGATCATATTTTTACCCAGCGGGTGGTTAACGCCGGTTTTGCCACCCACGGAGGAATCTACCTGAGACAGCAGAGTGGTCGGGATTTGAATAAAGTTCACGCCGCGCTGATAGCTTGCTGCTGCAAAGCCGGTCATATCGCCGATGACGCCGCCGCCCAATGCGATCAGGGTGCAGGTGCGGTTAAAACGGTTTTCCAGCAGGGCGTCAAAGATCAGGTTAACGCTGTCCAGAGTCTTATAGACTTCCCCGTCAGGCAGAATGACTTCGGCAACCTGATACTGATCAGCAAGCGTTGCTCTCAGTTGTTCCAGATAAAGCGGTGCGACTGTTGTGTTACTCACAATCATCACCTGGCGGCCGCGTATGTGAGGCGCGATCAGTGATAAATCTGAAATCAGACCGCCACCGATATGGATCGGGTAACTGCGGTCGCCGAGATCAACGTTCAGGGTTTGCATGGTGTGTCAGCTCACAAGTTTTTTAGTTTTTTGGTTATCAGACGAACAACACTTTTGGGAGATTGGCGATCTGTTTTAACAATCAGGTCAGCGGCTTCGCGGTAGAGAGGATCGCGAAGCTCAAACAGACTCTCCAGTACGGCTTTGGGGTTGTCGTTTTGTAACAGTGGGCGATTTTTATCTTTTGAAGTGCGCTGGAGTTGTTGCTCAATCGTGGTATGCAGATAGATAACGGTACTGCTTTGACTGATGGCGGTGCGATTCTCCGGGCGCATGATGGCCCCGCCACCGGTCGCCAGTACGATAGGGCCTTCTTCCTGCAGCAGTTCAATAATGGTCTGGGTTTCCCGACGGCGAAAACCCTCTTCACCTTCAACATCAAAAATCCACGGAATATTAGCGCCGCTACGGCCTTCTATTTCGCGATCTGAGTCAAAAAAAGGCAGGCCCAGTTCAGTGGCCAATAAGCGGCCAATCGTACTTTTGCCGGCACCCATGGGTCCGACGAGAACAATGTTATGGTTATATTGCATCGCATTTAGTGCTGAATGAATCGGGTCAGTTCAGGCTGACGCTATCTTCAATCAACCTGGGCGTAATAAATATCAGTAATTCTACTTTTTCCTGGGACTTTTCGGAACGACGGAATAGTGCTCCGAGCAGAGGAATATCACCAAGTACCGGAACTTTAAAATTCTGATCGAAGCTTTCCGAGGTGTAAATGCCACCTAAGACAATGGTTTCACCATCATTAACTAACACCTGAGTTTCAATGGCGTTGGTGTCAATTGCCGGTGCGCCATCATACTCCTGATTGCCCAGAGCGTCCTGAGTGATCTTAAGATCCATAATGATATGTTCATCCGGGGTGATCTGAGGCGTGACCTCAAGTGCCAGTACGGCATCTTTAAAAGCGATCTTGGTACCGCCGGAGGATGATTCTTCACGATAAGGGATCTGCTTACCGGATTTGATCATAGCTTTACGTTTGTTAGCGGTGATCACTTTAGGCTGTGAGATGATTTCGCCTTTGCCTTCGCTGGCCAGGGCGGCAAGCTCCATATCAACAAGGACGCTGGAGTCTGCATAGCCCAGGGCAAAGGTGCCAGTTCCCGGATTGATGTTGGTGTACCCGCCTGAGCGAGCGGCCAGGTCCAGTGTTAAGCCATTACCCCCAACCGCTGCCTCACCTTCCTGAATAGCGTTACTGCCCCCGCCTGTCCAGCGCACACCTAGGTCACTGCTGAGATTGCTGCGGGCGATGACAATACGGGCTTCAATTAAGACCTGTTGCACGGGTATATCCAGTTTGCGGACAACCTCTTTTATCGCTTCCATAGAGCTGGGCACATCCTGTAGAAGGATCGTGTTGGTGCGTTCGTCCACCAGCGCGCGGCCACGTTTGGAAAGCAGGCCAGGGCTGCCATCACTTCCGTTCAGAATCAGCGAAAGATCTGACGCTTTAGCGTATTTTATCTGGATGAATTCAGAGCTGAGGTTCGCCAGATCCCGGTTTTCCTGACGGGAAACCAGCTCTTTGCGCTCCCGCTCGGCCAGCTCGTCAGCAGGGGCGACCATAAGTACATTGCCTGACTTGCGGCTGGCCAGGCCTTTGCTTTCCATCACCAGTTGCAGCGCCTGATCCCAAGGCACCTGTTCCAGTCTTAA
This sequence comes from Oceanospirillum sp., assembly GCF_982874595.1. Classification (NCBI taxonomy): domain Bacteria; kingdom Pseudomonadati; phylum Pseudomonadota; class Gammaproteobacteria; order Oceanospirillales; family Oceanospirillaceae; genus Oceanospirillum; species Oceanospirillum sp. The sequence continues at coordinate 19,552 of NZ_CEYNZH010000022.1, forward strand.
GGTAACCGAGCCTTGAACACTATCGCTGGTAACCAGGTTGAGCTTGGTGGTTTCAGCAATAATCTGCAGTACCTGACGCACATCGATATTCTGGAAATTTAGGGAGAGTTTCTTACCGGAGTAAGGGTTTCTCTTTTTCATCAGGGCTTCTTTTTCCACCGGCGTCAGTGGTTTGGCTTCCAGTGTCAGGGTTTTTCCGGTCTGGTAGGCCATATAGCTGAAGTCGCCTTTCAGCTGAAAGTCAAAGCGAGCATTATCAGACTGTTGGCGGGCACTGATGTTTTGAACCGGGGTTGCAAAGTCGGATACATCCAGTATCCGACGGAGCGCTTTTGGTAAGCTTGCCTGCTTTAGCTCCAGTCGTAGCGTCTTGCTGTCGGTTTCAGTTAGCTGGAAATCAATATCTGAGCGTTCAAGTTCAAGAACAAAGAGGCTTTCATTGTTTGGTCCACGGCGAAAATCAAGATCGCGAATGCGAGGCAGCCGGTTGTTAGACGATACTGATGTGGGTTTCAGGAGGCGTTTGCCCCCTGCGACGGTCGCCGGTGCTAATTGCCCGATGATGACTTTAACTTGAGAGCCCTGAGTTCGCGTCTGAAAGGATGATGATTGATCCAGTTTGACGACCAGTCGTGTTCGGTTCCCGGCCTGTATACCAGTAACACTCTGGATCATGGATTGATTAAACTGATAGCTTTTTTGTGGCAGATGATTTTCGGTATTGAAAAGGTCAATAATCAGCCGGGCCGGATTGTCTATCTGATAACTTTGGACACGGGCAGCGGGTTTGTCCAGTTGTAGAGTCAGTTCTGCCTGCCGGTTTTCTGTCGTTCGAAGATCCAGCGATTTTAGTGCAGAAGATGCAGCAAACACGTCAGCGCTCATCAGAGAAGTGATGAATCCGCAAACGAGTACGAGTAGCAGGCGTGACAAGAGGCCTGGCAAAAGATAGGGAGCTAGCGTGAAACTATTCTGAAGCCTGTTATTCATCTGATTGTGTCGCCATCGTAAGCTGTCTTGGGCGTTTGATCCATCCGCCCTGTTCGTCCTGAACGGTTTCTTCAATTAAAACGGTGTCTTCTGATATGTCGACCACTCTACCAAAATCTTGCCCTAAATATTGGCCTTTTGTGACTTTATGTATCCTTCCACGGCTGTCGTCAATCAAAGCTGAAGGGTATTTTTCATCAGCAAACTGAAGGGTGCCTACCAGTGTCAGGCTCTCCAGGGGAATTTGCTCTAGGTCGCCTTTGACTCGCTTTGTATCCGGCCGGAACTGATCTGACATGTAGCGACCTGAAGAGGATTCCTGCTTTTCATAGAGGTGAAAAGGACTGCGCTGATCTGTACCTGAATAGAATACAGGTTGGTATTCCGGGCGTTCAGGCAGAGGATCTACCTGGCCTGAAGGCCGGTTGCGAATATCCTGCAGAGATTGCATCAGCTTTTGTTGGCTATCCCGGTTGCCGCAGCCTGTCAGCGCCACAGCGGCAGACAATAAAACGGTGAAACTCAGGATCAGGTGTTTATTCACGACCTGCCTCCTCAGATGGTTTATTTTGGTAGGCCATCGCTTCGACGGTTAATGTCAGCTGTTTACCATCCGGTTGAAGGGTGAAGTTATGTAACGTGACGATTCTTTCCAGTTGCGTCATGCCGCTTAGAAAAAGAGCCAGGTTATGATAATTACCATTTACTGTGAGTGTCAGTGGTTGGGCGCTGTATGCTTTTTCCTGTACTTCCTGATGAAGCTTTAACCCTCGGATATCAACACGGTATTTTTGAGCCTGTTCACCGATTTGTTCAATGAGTTCTGGAATTAGCTTTTGGGTCGGTAACTGAGCTGACAATTGAGTAATCTGTTGCTGGATATCCTGCATCTGTTGCTTGTAGGCGGGGAGGTTGGCCCCCTGGAACGCTTTGATCTGGTATTCCTGCAGCAGTTGTTTCTCCTGTGTTTTTGCCTGTTCCAGCTGTGTGAACTTTGGGGATAGATAGAGCAGGTAAGCGACGATTGCCGTGAGTATTACCGCGAATGACCAAGCGGTGATCTTCCCTGCCTTAGGCCATGAACCAGCGTTCTTAAAGTCGATCTCGCTCAGGTTGATCTGAGAAAGCTTGCCAATCAGCTCTTTCAGGCTGGTTTCTTTATCAGTGGCAGGTTTAGCCATTACTCTGCCTCCTGTTCAGCAGTAGGAGAGGGGGTCTTGTGTTCCATCTGTAGGGTAAAGTGATTGAAGTCTCTGTTGATTGAGCTGGCGCTGACATCTTTTAGCTGTGGGTTGATGAGAATGTCAGACTGGCTCAGGTTCCGTATCAGGGCCGCAATTTGACTGTTACCAGCCGCCTCTCCTTCGATGATCAGAGTGCGATCTTCCAGTTGAAGGCTTGTCAGATAGAGTTGAGCGCTGGTCGCATGGGCGATATTGTTCATAATATGAACAATATCACTCCGGTTTTGCTGGAGGCTCTGGACAATGTCTATCCAGGCCAGCAGTTGGTCTCGCTTCATACGTAAAGCCCGAACTTCCTGAATCTCGTTGTTGAGCACATTGATCTGGCTCTGAATCAGGCTATTGCGGCTGTTCTGAGTGTTGATTTGATAGTCGATCAGTTGTCCGGCAACCACCATGAGCAGAAAGGTGAGTAACCCAATCAAGAGTGTGATCTGAATAAAGGTTTTCTGTCGCTGTTTGCGTAGTTCTTCACGCCAGGGTAATAGGTTAATCAGCGGCATTGTCCAGATTCCTCATTGCTAAGCCAAAGGCTACCATCAGAGCCGGAGCATCATTATTTAAGGCTTCCTGGTTAATGCGCGGGTTGCTGGACGTCAGTACAAATGGGTTGGCGACGCTGGTCGGTGTGCCCAAGTGTTCCTCAACCATTTCAGCCAAACCTTCAGTGGCAGAGCTGCCTCCGGCTAACAGAATATAATCGATCTTATTGTAGGCACTGGAGGAGTAAAACAGTTGAAGTGCGCGGCTAATCTGTTGTTCTGCTGCTTGCAAAAATGGTAACAGGACATCCCGTTTATACTCTGCCGGCAGCCCCCCCTTTTTCTTGGCATAGCCTGCCTCACCATTGCTCATATTAAAGCGGCGCATAATTTCATCGGTCAGTTGTTTACCACCAAAAACCTGGTCACGGCTGTAGATAATTTCTTCGTGACGCAGCACGCTTAAGTTTGTCATGGTGGCGCCGATATCAACAACGGCGATCAGAGGATCAGGAGCTTTGACTTTTAGTCGGGGCAATAGCAGGGATACCGCTCTCTCAATGGCGTAATTCTCAACATCAACAACTTTGGGAATCAGACCGCCGTGTTTCAAGGCATCCTGCAGGTAATCCACGGTTTCAAGTCGGCAGGCAACCAGAAGTACGTCCTGTTTATTAGGGCGACCTTTGGTGGGGCCGATAATTTCAAAGTCGATGGCAACTTCATTAATCGGAAACGGAATGAACTGATCGGCTTCAATCAGGATCTGACTTTCCAGCTCTGATAGTGAAAGCGTGGCATCCATCTGGATGACGCGGGTGATCACCGAGGCTCCGGATACAGCGGCAACAGTATGACGGGTGCTTGGACGTGCGCGTTCAATCACCAGGCGGATAGCGTCTCCTACCAGCTCCGGTTCCTGAATTTTACGTTCAACAACAGCAAGGGGCGGCAGGGCAGCTACTCCGTAGCTTTCAATTTGAACCTTGCCGTTGCGACTACTGAGTTCCAGCAGTTTGACTGAAGAGCTGCTGATATCCAGCCCTAGCATGTTTTGTTTTTTGCCGCGTAAGAAACTAAACAAAGGCGCTGTCCTTGTGGCTTTTATTGGCCCTGGTGGGCTGATGTTCTTTGGCGATAAAACGTAAAGCCAAGTGTGTAACTGATTGTAATTATGATAATTAAATCGTTTTTAAACCGGTCACGCAATTGGAATCCTATATCTTTACCAGCCTATAATGGCAGCTTTGCTGTGAAAAGTGCAGCTTGGTTGATGAGTAACATCTTAACGAGGGAAACGACTGGCCCATGAATGCAACAAAAGTGTTTTTTAAGTGGTTGATCTACTTGCTGTTTGGCGGTTTTGCTTTCGGCACTGCGGTTGCATTCAGCGTTGTACTTTATCTGGGGCCACAGTTGCCGGATATTGAGCAGCTTAAAAATATTCAACTACAGACACCGCTGCGGATTTATACCCGGGATGAAAAGCTGGTGGCGGAGTTTGGTGAAAAGCGCCGGACCCCCGTCCAGTACGAGCAGATCCCTGAGCATTTTATTCAGGCGATTCTGGCGGCAGAAGATACCAGTTTCTATGAGCACTCAGGTATCGATATCAAAGGTTTGGGGCGTGCTTTTGTGCAGCTGGCGCAATCCGGCAGTATTCAGTCCGGTGGTAGTACCATCACGATGCAGGTTGCCCGTAACTATTTGCTGACGTTGGATCAGACGTTTACCCGTAAATTCAAAGAGATCATGATCTCGCTGCAGATGGAGAAAATTCTCTCCAAAGAAGAGATTATGGAGCTTTACGTCAATAAGATCTATCTGGGTAATCGTGCCTACGGTATCGATGCCGCTGCAGAGGTTTACTACGGTAAGGAGCTGGACGAACTGAGTCTGGCTCAGCTGGCAATGATTGCCGGCTTGCCAAAAGCACCTTCTCGCTACAACCCGATTATCAATCCGCGCCGCGCACTGCTTCGTCGTAACTGGATCGTGCATCGTATGCACTCGCTGGGAATGATTGACGAAGAGTCCTACGAAACAGCGGTACGTGAGCCGATTACCGCCCGTTATCATGGCCTTCGTCCGGAAGTTGATGCGCCCTATGTTGCTGAGATGGTTCGTTCTGAAGTTGCTGAAAAGCTGGGTGATGATATCTATACCGCAGGCTACAAGGTTTATACCACCCTGGATTCAAAGGCACAGAATGCGGCTAATTCGGCACTGGTAAAAGGTCTTTTGGATTATGATAAACGCCACGGTTGGAGAGGTGTGGTGCGTAGTGATATACCGGCGGCGCTGGAAGCCGATGAGGCCGACGAGTTCTCGGGCGAAGGTGAGCTGGATCTTGGGATCGAGCCTGAGGTCGATGCTGAAACCGGTGAGGCTGTGGTCAGTGAGGATACCAGCAATTGGCAGAAGGTGCTGCGTACTACTCCGACCTATGGCGAGCTGAAGCCGGTAATTGTCGCCACGGCTGAAGAACAGTTCCTGCAGGTTGTGAGTGAAGATGGCGCTTATATTGATATTCCATGGGATAACCTGACTTGGGCAAAACCCTATCATAATCCTTTCTGGAAAGGTCCAACCCTCAAAGAGACCAGTGATATTCTGAAGCGCGGCGATCTGATCTATATTGAGCCGGGTGAAGCGCCACCAGAGGAAGATAAAAAGCCAGAGGAAGCCGCAGAAAGTACAGAGGCCTCGCTTTTGGCCGATGGTGAGGCGTCCTCGGAGCCACAGCAATACTGGCAGCTATCCCAGATTCCTGATATTCAGGGGGCTTTTGTCTCCCTGTCCCCAGATGATGGCAGTTTGCTGGCGTTGGTTGGTGGTTTTAACTTCTACCAGAATAAATATAACCGGGCCTATCAGGGGGCCCGTCAGGCGGGGTCCATCTTTAAGCCCATTGTTTATACCGCAGCTTTGGAAAGTGGTATGACCCCGGCTACTATTATTAATGATGCGCCGGTGGTCTTTAACGACAAAGAGCTTGAATCAACCTGGCGACCGAGCAACTCCAGTGGCAAATTTTACGGTCCGACCAGATTGCGCCACGCACTGTATAAATCCCGTAATCTGGTATCCATTCGTATCCTGCGCTCCATTGGTGTCAGAAATGCCATCCGCTTTGCGACCCGTTTTGGCCTGAATCCCGATCAACTACCGCGGGACCTTTCCCTGGCTCTGGGCAGTGCGACGCTTTCTCCTTACGAGATGGCAATGGTTTATGCTGTTATGGCCAATGGAGGCTATAAGGTAAATCCTTATTTTATTGAGCGCATCGAGAACAGTGATGGAGACGTGCTCTATCAGGCTGAGCCCCAAAAGGTTTGTCGTGATTGTGAAGAGGGTGTCGAGCGTATTCAGGTTGGTGAGCGTTTTTATCCCGTTGCACCGCGTATCGCCGATGAGCGCAGTATCTATATCATGCACACTATGCTTAAAGATGTGATTCGTCAGGGTACGGGGCGTCGGGCTCGCTCGTTAGGGCGTTCTGATATCGCAGGTAAAACCGGAACCACCAACGAGCAGAAGGATGCCTGGTTTGCTGGTTTTAATCAGGATGTTGTCGCTGCCACCTGGGTGGGCTTTGACCAGCCCGCTACGATTGGCGAGTACGGGAGTAAAGCGGCGCTTCCAATCTGGGTCGACTTTATGGCGTCTTTTCTGGCTGGGAAGCCGGAACGAAGTATGGCTCAGCCCTCTGGCCTCGTGACTGTGCGAATTGATCCCGAAACCGGTAAGCGTGCCCGACCGGGGCAGTCCGATGCTATCTTTGAGGTTTTCCGGGTAGAAAATGTACCGGAAGAAGAGATGATTATTGAGCAGGTGAACCCGGCTGAGGCTCTTGAGGGGAGTGATGGGGAAGTACTTGTGCCGGCTGAAGACGCTCCAGCTCCTGAGTCACTGTTCTGATGAGGGCTGTTATGTGTCGCAATTTGCATTTTACCGGAGCCTGTATATTCAGGTTTCGGGCATGCTTAAACGCTGGAAATTTTTGCTCGTCATAGAAACATCAAGGCTGGCATGAGATATCCCAAACGAAAAACGGCACCCTTGTGGGGTGCCGTTTTTTTGTGCCGGAACAAATGTCGGTGGGACATTCTCAAGCAAAAAGCACCTGAATATCAGGTGCTTTTTTTGTGTGCTGTGCTGTCTTACAGAGGGTAGTGCTCTGGATAAGGCAGGCGTGCAACGCCGGAATCAACCGCTGCTTTAGCAACAGCGGCAGAAACCGCGCCCAGCAGACGGGAATCTGTTGGCTTAGGAATGATGTAATCCGGGCCAAACTCCAGCTTGATGCCGTCGTATGCGTCGGTTACTTCCTGAGTTACCGGCTCTTTGGCCAGATCTTTAATCGCGTGAGCAGCAGCAACTTTCATCTCTTCGTTGATGCGGCTGGCGCGAACGTCCAGAGCGCCACGGAAGATGAATGGGAAGCCCAGTACGTTGTTTACCTGGTTCGGATAGTCAGAACGGCCGGTTGCCATGATCAGATCGTCACGGGTCGCGTTAGCCAGCTCAGGGCTGATTTCCGGATCAGGGTTAGAACATGCGAATACGATCGGCTTAGGTGCCATTTTAGCCAGTTGCTCAGCAGCCAGCAGGTTTGGACCAGACAGACCAACAAATACGTCAGCACCGTCAATTGCATCGTCCAGAGTGCGCTTGTCAGTATCGTTAGCAAACATCGCTTTGTACTGGTTCAGGTCATCACGACCGGTGTGGATAACACCTTTACGATCCAGCATGTAGATGTTTTCGATCTTAGCGCCACAGCTAACCAGAAGCTTCATGCAGGCAACAGCGGCAGCGCCGGCACCCAGGCATACAACTTTAGCTTCTTCGATGGATTTGCCCTGAACTTCCAGAGCATTCAGCATGCCTGCAGCGGTTACAATTGCAGTACCGTGTTGGTCATCATGAAACACCGGAATATCGCACTGTTCAATCAGAGCGCGTTCAATTTCAAAGCACTCAGGTGCTTTGATGTCTTCCAGGTTGATGCCGCCCCACGTATCAGCGATACGGGCAACGGTGTCGATGAAAGCCTGTGGGCTTTCAGCATTAACTTCGATATCAACAGAGTTGATGTTTGCGAAACGCTTGAACAGAAGACTTTTACCTTCCATTACAGGTTTGCTGGCCAGAGGGCCAAGGTTACCCAGGCCCAGAATTGCTGAGCCATCAGAAATTACCGCAACCAGGTTGCCCTTGCCGGTATAACGGTAGGCATGTTCAGGATCTTTTGCGATCTCACGTACCGGCTCTGCAACGCCTGGGCTGTAAGCCAGGGACAGGTGACGTGCGGTTTCTGCAGGCTTGCTGATCTCGATGCTCAGTTTTCCTGGAGTAGGATTGGCATGATAGTCCAGCGCAGCTTTTTTCATTTCGTCTGACATTAGAAAAGTTCCGGTTGTTAGGGTTTAGCACCTCCAGAGCATATAGAAAAAAAACCAGCCGAACAAGGCAGATATTAAACAAAAGTCAAAGAACTTTTTTTACAAAAAAAATGGGCTTTTATGAGTAAAAACACTATCGAAATCAGAATGTTGTAATTTGACTACGGTGCTTTTCAGAGGGTGTCTCAGGGGGTGATATGAGGCAGGAACTGTTACTTTTTATAGTAGTAAAAAAGTTCTTTCAGAAATAAGGCTACAGGAACTCCTGGGTCACTTTTACTGTGTCTGACGTCTTGCTGCTATTTCAGAATAAGGTTGTCGTCAAAGTAAGAGAGGGGGACTTGGTAGGAGGGAATCCGGTCATAAAAAAAGCAGCCGTTTGGCTGCTTTTTTGTCCGATAAAGAAGAACTTAGCTCTTCTTGATACGGCTTGCGAAACGCTGCTTGAAGCGATCAACACGGCCGCCAGTAGAAGCTTGCTTCTGCTTACCGGTGTAGAAAGGGTGGCACTGAGAGCAAACGTCCAAGTGCAGTGGCTTAGCCAGGGTAGAGCGCAGTTGGAAAGTGTGACCGCAGCTGCAAGTTGCAGTTACATCGTTGTACTCTGGGTGAATACCTTGTTTCATTTTAAGAACCTCAATTAAGTTTGAACCGCCACCTGGTCTTTGCCGGGCACCGTTCAGGGTCTGTACAGATTAACCGGTTATTCTTTGCAGGCGCTTCAACTATAGCCATGACCGCATCAAAATGGGTCACTGAATAGGATGAGCCTTATAAGAAGGTGAGGCATAATAGCAGAGATTTTTTCTGAGGCAAGAGGTAAGCATGACCTCATTATTTGACGATGAGCTACCTGTCATTCGTGTTGCGTTACCCGTGCCGTTAACGCGCTGTTTCGATTATATTTTACCGCCTAACTTACAGAATGCTTACCTGCCGTTAGGGGCGCGGGTTCGGGTACCTTATCGCAATAAAACCCTGGTCGGTGTGGTGATGGAACGTCAGGTCACACCGGATGTGCCTCTGAATAAACTGAAACCACTGTCTGAGCTGATTGATGATGCTTCTCTGCTGGATGATCACCAGCGCGCCCTGGCGCAGTGGCTGGCGCGCTATTGTCATGGCCCTATCGGTGAAGTGATCAGCATGATGTTGCCGACCCTGCTCAGGCAGGGTGCCGCAGCACACATTCAGGAAGAGACCTATTGGCTGGCGACCCAGAGCGGGCGATCTCTGGAGCCGGAGAAGATGAGTCGTGCGCCTAAGCAGGCTGAACTGCTCAGGGCGTTACAGAAACATCAGCAGCCGGTAGCCGCCACGATGTTGCGCTCACTGGGATTCACCTCGGCACAGATGGCAGCGCTGGAAGACAAGGGGCTGGCGGAGCGTTATCAGCAGTCCCGCCATCTTGAGGGACGGTCCGATGAACCTCGTCAGGTGTTGGCTGAAATTCCCTTGCAGCTGAATGAAGACCAGAAAACGGCGGTTGATGCGGTATCAGAGCGTTTGTCTGATCCGGATGTGTTTCTGTTGGAGGGCATCACCGGCAGTGGTAAGACTGAAGTTTATCTGCAGATAATAGAAGCAGTATTAAAGCAGGGGGGACAGGTGCTGGTACTGGTGCCTGAAATCGGCCTTGCACCGCAAACCGTTAACCGTTTTAAAAAGCGCTTCTCTGTACCTGTTATGACACTGCATTCCGGTCTGAATGATAAAGAGCGGCTGGATGCCTGGTTGCTGGCGCGGGATGGTCGGGCAGGAGTATTGATCGGGACGCGCTCGGCAGCCGTCACGCCCTTTAAGGATCTGGGGCTGATCGTCGTCGATGAAGAGCATGATGCCTCTTATAAACAGGGCGACGGTATCCGTTACTCTGCCCGGGATCTGGCAATTGTTCGCGGTAAAATGCTGGGTTGTCCCGTGGTTCTCGGGTCGGCGACCCCCTCCCTTGAAACTTTGCACAATGCGATCGAAGAACGCTACCGCTGGTTAAAACTGACTCAGCGGGCGGGTGCCAGTGTGCAGCTGCCGGATATCTACCTGCATGATATCCAGAATAAGAAACTCACCAACGGCATCGATGGCGGTTTGCTGCAGGTGATGCGGACTCATCTTCAGCAGGGCGGACAGGTATTGGCCTTTATTAACCGCCGTGGTTTTGCCCCTGCGTTGATGTGTCACGATTGTGGTTGGGTCTCTGATTGCCCCTTCTGCGATGCCCGTATGACCTTGCACCGTGAACCGCCGCGTCTGCATTGTCATCACTGTGACAGCGTCACCGCTATCCCTCATCAGTGTCCCAAGTGTTTTGCCTCAGAGTTGAAGCCGGTGGGTTCCGGTACCGAGCGCATGGAAGAAACGCTGGAAAATGCCTTTAAAGACTGGCCGGTATTTCGGGTGGATCGGGATACGGTCAGCAAGAAAGGTATGATGGAAAAGCTGCTTGCTAAGGTGAATCAGGAGGACCCCTGCGTTTTGGTGGGCACTCAGATGTTAGCCAAAGGACATCACTTTCCGGCGGTTTCTCTGGTTGTCGTGCTGGATGCCGATGGTGGCTTTTACAGCTCCGATTTTCGCGGACTTGAACGGATGGGGCAGTTGCTGACGCAGGTTGCGGGTCGTGCCGGTCGTGAAAGCCGCAAAGGCAAGGTGGTGGTGCAGACCCACCGGCCGGATGATCCTTTGCTGAAATTGCTGGCGCAACATGATTACCGGGCGTTCTCCCGTTGTTTGCTGGAAGAGCGTCAGGAGGCATTGCTGCCTCCCTATTCGTTTATGGCGATTATTCGCGCCGAGGCCAATCACAGTGATCTGGTGGCCAGCTTTCTGACGGAAGTGGTTCAGGCCGCTGAACCGGTGACGTCTCAGATCGAGGGTTTGGAGGTCACGGGACCGGTACCGTCACCCATGGAGCGTCGCTTTGGCCGTTATCATATGCAGATCTGGCTGATTTGTGATCGTCGCGCACCTTTGCATCAGGGGATTGCCTGTCTGCTGGATCTGATCAACCAGCATCCGTTGCAGCGTAAGGTGCGCTGGTCACTGGATGTGGATCCGCAGGAGCTGATCTGATTCCTTGGTCCGTCGTTTAACTTTTATTACGTAAAAGCATCGTTTTGAGGTTAACAGACGCCGGAATAAAGATGATAATGTCAGGTTATTGATTATTAAGTGGGTCGAGGCCGTGAGCGGCTTCGCACAGTAAATTTTTTGGTTAGCAGATCCGGACTCAAATGAAAGAACATATTGCTGAATTAATTGGTGCCGCCATTGACTCTCTGAAGCAGCAGGGGATCCTGCCAGCTGATCTGTCACCGCGAATCATGGTGGAAAACACCAAAGATAAAGCACACGGCGACTTCGCGACCAATATCGCGCTGATGCTGGCCAAGCCAGCGGGCTGTGCACCGCGTGAGCTGGCTCAGAAGCTGGTTGATGCGCTGCCGCAAAGCAGCAATGTGACTCAGGTGGATATTGCTGGTCCCGGCTTTATCAACTTCTTTGTCAGCGCGGCGACCATCACCGCGGTTGTTGGCGATGTGCTGACTCAGAAAGATGCTTTCGGCCTGAGTAACGTCGGTGGCAACCAGAAGATTCAGGTGGAATTTGTTTCGGCTAACCCGACCGGTCCTCTGCACGTAGGCCATGGCCGTGGCGCAGCTTATGGTGCGACTGTATCTGATTTTCTGGCGGCTGCGGGCTTTGATGTTCACCGTGAATACTACGTCAACGATGCTGGCCGTCAGATGGATATTCTGGCAACAAGTGTGTGGCTGCGTTATCTCGAAGCAAACGGTGTAGCCTTTGATTTCCCAAGCAACGGCTATAAAGGCAGCTACATTCTGGATATCTCCAGGAAGGTACAGGATCAGTTTGCTGACAGCCTGATCCGCGATGCGGCTGATGTTTTTGCCGGTGTACCTGCGGATGAGCCAAAAGGTGGCGATAAAGAAGCGCATATCGATGGTCTGATCGCCCAGGCGAAAGCGCTGCTGGGTGCAGAAACCTATGAGCAGGTATTTGATATCGCGCTGGAAGATATCCGTGGTGATATCGAGCAGGATCTGGGCGAGTTTGGTGTTCAGTATCAACAGTGGTTCTCAGAGCGCTCTCTGACTCGTGGTGGTGATGTTGAAACCGCGCTGAAAAAGCTGACTGATGCTGGTCATATCTACGAAGAAAATGGTGCTCAGTGGTTCCGTTCTACTGCCTTCGGTGACGACAAAGATCGTTGCGTCGTGCGTGATAATGGCATGACGACCTACTTCGCTTCCGATATCGCCTACATGCACAACAAGTTTGAGCGTGGTTACGACAAGCTGCTGTACGTATTCGGTGCTGACCACCACGGCTACCTGCCACGTCTGAAGGCGGTATGTCAGGCGCTGGGTTACCCGTTGGAGAAGCTGGACTTCCGTCTGGTTCAGTTCGCGATTCTGTATCGTGGTTCTGAGCGTGTGCAGATGTCGACCCGTTCCGGTTCTTTCGTGACCCTGCGTGAACTGCGCGGTGAAGTGGGGAATGATGCGGCGCGTTTCTTCTATGTGAGCCGTAAGTCCGATCAGCACATGGACTTTGATCTGGATCTGGCGAAATCCCAGTCCAAAGACAATCCGGTTTACTACATCCAGTATGCTCGTGCCCGTGTTTGCAGTGTGATGCGTAAACTCGCAGAGCATAACTGGAAATTTGATCAGGCTGCCGGTCTTGCCGCGTTGGAAAAACTGGATAGCGATTACGAAAAAGATCTGATGGTGGCGTTGGCGCGTTATCCTGAGGTTCTGGAAAACTGCGCACTGAACTACGAGCCGCACGTTATGGCACAGTTCCTTAAGGATCTGGCATCTGATTTCCACACCTGGTACAACGCACTGAAAGTACTGGAAGAGGATGCGGAGATCCGCAATGCTCGTCTGGCACTGAGTGAAGCAGTGGGGCAGGTGTTGGCAAACGGTCTGGGTTTGTTGGGTGTGAGTGCACCCGAGGAGATGTAAACATTATGAGCAGGGACTTCGCCCAGAAATCACCAAAACGGGGTGGCGCTTCCCCCCGTCAGGAAGAAGAGGTAGTTGCACAACGTCGTGAATTGCCTGCATGGAGCTGGCTGATTTTTGGCGTTGTACTGGGTTTTGGTCTGTCGGAATGGATGGACGAAGATCCGGTAGCCCCTGCTCCGCGAATGGCCGCGGTGCCTGCGGCTCCTGCTCAGCCTGCCCCTGAAGCTGAAACGCCTCAGGATGCGGAACGTAAGCGTTTTGACTTCTACAATCTGCTGCCGCAACAGGAAGTAACGACTGATCCGGTGGAAGAGTATAAATCGACCCCTCGTGATGCGGAAAACCTGCCGGAGTATATTCTGCAGGTGGGTTCCTTCCGGGCGATGCCTGATGCAGAGCGTTTGGCGGATAAGCTGAAAGGTGATGGTTATCCGGCGATGATCTCCAGTACCGAAACATCCAGTGGCACCTGGCACCGGGTGCGTATCGGCCCTTTCAAGGATCGCCGTAAACTGAACATGGCGCAGGATGCCATGGCTCGACAAAATATTCAGTCGTTACTGATACGTCTGCCACCTCAGCAGTGATGTTTTGATTGCCATTGGATGGTGGATATATCGGTCATTAAAAGCCGTTAATTACTCTCACAGAGGGTCGTTAGCGGCTTTTTACGTTTCAGGGGCTTAAAAGCTTGAAATTTTTGCTGCTTACCACCATCTAAAATCGTTCTGAAGGTAAAACACCTTTTCAACCGTTTTCAGGTTGGTTTCCCTCTCGGGTAAGTGGTATCGGTTTGTATGAAGTGGGAAGCCGACACATGTTTCTGAATAAGGTGGCCGGTCTTTAAAAGCTGTTTTTTAAGATCGATACCTTTTCAAATCTATTTGGAGTAGCAGATGACTACGATTGTAGCTGTACGTCGTGACAATCAAGTGGTACTGGGCGGTGACGGTCAGGTATCTCTGGGTAATACCGTAATGAAAGGCAATGCGCGTAAAGTGCGTCGCCTTTACCGTAATCAGGTACTGGCTGGTTTTGCCGGTGGTACAGCGGATGCTTTCACTCTGTTCGAGCGCTTTGAAGCTCAGCTGGAAAAACACTCAGGACAGCTGACCCGTGCTGCTGTTGAGATGGCGAAAGACTGGCGTACCGACCGTGCCCTGCGTCGCCTTGAAGCGATGCTGATTGTGGCGGATCACACGGCAACGCTGGTGATTTCAGGTACCGGTGATGTGGTGGAACCTGAGCATGGTGTGGTATCGATTGGTTCCGGTGGCAACTTCGCGCTGGCGGCTGGTCGCGCTCTGCATGAAAACACGGATCTGAGTGCCCAGGAGATTGTTGAGAAAAGCCTGCAGATGGCGGGTGATATCTGTGTCTTCACCAACCACTCGCCAACGATTGAAGAGCTGTCCTGGTAATTGATGCTGATCATGGATGAAGAGGTCGCCCTGATGATCGCCAGCGTTACCGGCAACAGGGCGTCAGAAACCGAATTTTAAAATTTAAAAGAGTAGCAGTTATGTCTCAGATGACACCTCGTGAAATTGTTTCCGAACTGGACCGTTTTATTGTTGGTCAGGCCGATGCCAAGCGCGCTGTGGCGATCGCCCTGCGTAACCGCTGGCGTCGTATGCAGCTGGATCCTGAGCTGCGCACCGAAGTTACCCCTAAGAATATTCTGATGATCGGCCCGACCGGTGTGGGTAAAACCGAGATCGCCCGTCGTCTGGCGAAGCTGGCCAACGCGCCGTTTATCAAGGTAGAAGCCACCAAATTTACCGAAGTGGGTTATGTCGGTCGTGATGTGGAAACCATCATCCGCGATCTGACCGATATGGCGATGAAGATGCTGCGGGAGCAGGAAGTGAAGCGTGTCCGCTTCCGTGCTGAAGAAGCCGCCGAAGAGCGTATTCTGGACGCCTTGCTGCCACCGGCCCGTGCGGGTTTCGGTGAGGAAGAGCCTGCCCGTGACAGTTCAACCCGTCAGGTCTTCCGCAAGAAACTGCGTGAAGGCGATCTGGACGACAAAGAGATTGAGATCGATGTTGCGGCACCCCAGGTGGGTGTAGAAATCATGGCACCTCCGGGCATGGAGGAGATGACGAATCAGCTGCAGAGCATGTTCTCTAACCTGTCTAACGAGCGTACCAAGAAGCGTAAGCTGAAGGTTAAAGATGCGCTGCGTCAGGCAACGGATGAAGAGGCTGCTAAGCTGGTTAACGAAGATGAGCTGAAGTCTCAGGTTGTGGATGCGGTTGAGCAGAACGGTATCGTCTTTATTGACGAGATTGATAAAGTTGCTAAGCGTGGTGAATCCGGTGGCGCTGATGTTTCCCGCGAGGGTGTGCAGCGTGATCTGCTGCCGATGATTGAAGGCAGCACGGTTTCCACTAAGCACGGCATGGTTAAAACAGACCATATTCTGTTTATCGCTTCCGGTGCTTTCCATCTGAGCAAGCCTTCTGACCTGATTCCTGAGCTGCAGGGTCGTTTGCCGATTCGTGTTGAACTGAGCGCTCTGACACCGGATGATTTCAAGCGCATTCTGACCGAGCCAAGTGCTGCATTGACCGTTCAGTATCAGGAATTGATGAAGACTGAAGGCCTGGAGATCGAATTTACCGAAGATGGTATCAGCCGCATCGCTGAGATCGCTTATCAGGTGAATGAAGGTACAGAGAATATCGGTGCCCGTCGTCTGCATACCGTGATGGAGCGCCTGCTGGAAAGCATCTCTTTTGAGGCTGCTGATATTCAGGACAAGGTAATCATCGATACTGACTACGTTAATAAGCAGCTCAATGATCTGGCGATGGACGAGGATCTGAGTCGCTTTATTCTTTAAAAGCTGATCAGATGATAAGCCGGTTGAAAACAACCGGCTTTTTTCGTTCTAAACCCTGTAATGTTAAGCCGTTTACCAGCAGCCTTACTGGCGGCGGAGGAAAATGTATGAGCCGTACCGATACGCCACTCCCGATTAATATTAACTACCGAAAGTCCGCCAATTTGCTGGAGCTGAGCTATGCAGATGGCACTGTTCTGGAGCTGGAAGCGGAGCTGCTTCGGGTATATTCGCCTTCCGCTGAAGTTCGGGGGCACGGCGCTGGACAGGAAAAACTGCAGATCGGTAAGAAAGATGTTCGTATTCTGGATATTCAGCCTTCCGGTAGTTATGCCATCAAAATCTGCTTTGATGATGGTCACGATTCTGGGCTTTATGCCTGGGAGTATCTCTATGAGCTGGGTTCCCACAAAGAGGCGTTTTGGAAAGATTATCTGCGCCGTATCGAAGAAGCAGGGGCCAGCCGCGAGCCGTCACTGATCTCTATCAAACAATTGTAGCCTCACCCTGGCGGGGCAGAGTTTAGCCCCGCCTATCGCACGGTCAGGCAAAGACAAACCGCCCGGTCCGGTTTACAATGTCGCCAATTTTGAATGCATAGGTTGTGTCATGTCTGAGTCAGAAAAGGAAAATCAAACCACCCACTTTGGTTATCAGCAGGTTGGTGTTGAAGAGAAGGCGGGTAAAGTAGCTGAGGTTTTTCACTCAGTGGCCGCAAAATATGACCTGATGAATGATCTGATGTCCATGGGGGTTCACCGCCTGTGGAAGCGTATGACCATTGAGATGAGTGGCGTACGTCAGGGAAATACCGTGTTGGATATTGCCGGTGGTACCGGTGACCTGACGCTGAAGTTTTCCCGTCTTGTCGGCAAAGATGGCCGTGTGGTTCTGGCGGATATTAACGACTCCATGCTGAAAGTGGGTCGTGACAAGCTGCTGGACAAGGGTTGCAGTGGCAACGTCGAGTTTGTTCAGGCGAATGCTGAATGTCTGCCATTCCCGGATAACACCTTTGACTGTATCACCATCGCGTTTGGTCTGCGTAATGTGACCGATAAAGACAAAGCGCTGCGCTCCATGGCGCGAATCCTGAAACCGGGTGGCCGTTTGCTGGTTCTGGAGTTCTCCAAACCAACCAACCCTGTCATGAGCAAACTTTACGATACCTACTCGTTCACTGCGCTGCCGTTTATGGGCAAGCTGGTAACGAATGATGCCGAAAGTTATCGCTATCTGGCGGAGTCGATCCGTATGCACCCTGATCAGGAAACCCTGAAGGGCATGATGGAAGATGCCGGTCTGTCCCGCGTGGAATACCACAATATGACCAGCGGCGTTGTGGCGCTGCACCGTGGCGTAAAACTCTGATATGTCCATCGGCCTGCCTACAGGAATGCTGCTGCACGGCGCGTTGGAAAGTGCCGAGCAGCTGATCAATCCTCTGCTCAAGCGTGATGCTGCCGCACTGGAACAGCTGGCGGCGATCGCCGGAAAAGTGGTGCGGGTTCGCTGCACCCAGCCTGAGATCGTGCTACTGATCTGGCCTTCAGCTCAGGGGCTGCATTTTGAGCTGGATAGCTCTTTGGATTGGGAGGGGCGGGCTTCGGAAGGCGCGGAAGCCGGGCTACAGGTCGATGCCGGTGTCGAAGGCAGCCTGAATGACTTTGCCCGTTTTATGCTCGCCGGTGACCGTCGGGAAGCGCTTCTGTTTGAAGGGGCGCTAACACTGCGGGGGGATACCGGACTGGTGCGTAAGCTGCAGCAGATCACCTCATCGCTGGATCTTGATCTGGCGCCTGTCAGCGAAAAAGTGATCGGTGTTGTACCGACTGCTATTTTGTCTGCTCCTTTAGCCGGTCTTGCCCGCTGGCGCGCCGGTTTGGGGAAAACCGCCATGCAGGATTGGCAGGAATATCTGCAATATGAGCTGGCACTGTTACCTCCCGAGACCGAGCAGAAAGGTTTCAGTGATGGCGTATTGAATGTGCGTCGCCGTGTCGACCGTCTTAATGCCCGTGTTGAACGCCTGCAGCAACAGATTCAGTCGCTGTCTGTTGAACTGCCCGATCATCCATCCCCGTCAGAATCACATTCATAAACCGGAGTCACTGTGTCCCGTCTGCTTCGTCTGTTTAAAATCATTTTTGTCTTCAGTCGTTACCGCTTAGACAGCCTGATTCCGGAAGATCGTCTGCCCTGGTTTGCTGTTTTACTGCTGCGCCTTAATCCGATGCGTCTGCTACCCGTGGGTAAAAAAAGCCGGGGGGAACGTTTACGGCTGGCGTTAGAAGAGCTGGGGCCTATTTTCATCAAGTTTGGCCAGATGCTGTCTACCCGACGGGACCTGCTGCCGGATGATGTAGCAGATGAGCTGAAAAAGCTGCAGGATCAGGTGCCGCCTTTCGCCAGCGATGTCGCGGTGAAGGAGATTGAATCGGCCCTTGGTATGTCCGTCGATGGGCTGTTCAAAACATTTGAACGGGACCCCATGGCTTCCGCTTCTATGGCTCAGGTACATGCTGCACAGCTGAACACCGGCGAGCAGGTGGTGGTAAAGGTGATCCGGCCTGGTATCCGCAAGGTTTTGAAAAAAGACGTTAAGCTGCTCTATACCTTAGCCTATAGTCTGAACTACTGGGTGCCGGAGGCCCGTCGTTTGCATCCGGTAGCGATTGTTAAAGATTACGAATCAACCTTGTTTGATGAGCTGGATCTGCAGAAAGAAGCCGCCAATACCTCTCAGCTGCGTCGTAACTTTGAAGGTTCATCGGCCCTTTACGTACCACAGGTTTATTGGGAGATGACCCGCCGGAATGTGATGGTTCAGGAGCGTATCTACGGAATTCCCGTGGCAGAAGTGGATGCTCTGATTGCTAACGGTACGGATATGAAGAAGCTTGCGGAACGCGGTGTCGAGGTGTTCTTTACTCAGGTCTTCCGCGACAACTTTTTCCATGCCGATATGCATCCCGGCAATATATTTATCTCTGAAAAACAACCGAATGACCCGCAATATATTGGCATTGACTGTGGCATTGTGGGGAGCCTTTCCGAAGAAGATCAGCACTATCTGGCCCGTAATCTGCTGGCATTTTTCCGTCAGGATTATTACGAAGTCGCCCGTCTGCATATTGAGTCAGGATGGGTTGGTGAAGGAACGCGGGTGAATGAGTTTGCTACGGCGATCCGCGCGGTGTGTGAACCTATCTTTGAGAAACCATTGAAAGAGATCTCCTTCGGGCAGGTGTTGCTGGGGCTGTTTCAGACCGCCCGACGCTTCAATATGGAAGTTCAGCCGCAGTTGGTGCTGTTGCAGAAAACACTACTGAATATTGAAGGTCTGGGCCGCCAGCTTTACCCGGATCTGGATCTGTGGAGTACGGCCAAGCCGTATCTGGAAAACTGGATGAAAGAGCGGATGGGGCCAAAAGGTGTCTGGAAGAATATTCGCAGTCAGTTCCCTGACTGGATGGAGCAGGCACCTGAACTGCCCAATATGATCTATGGTGCACTGGATCAGGTACGTAAAACCGAAGAACGCCAACACCGTCAGGAAGCCCTGCTGCAGGAACTGGTGGTCAGTTCTAAGACCCGAAGCAAGAAAAAGTCCTCTTCTCTGGGTTGGTTGCTTCTGATCTCAGGTGTCTTTGTCGCCAGTGATGGACTGCCCTGGTTGCAGCAGTTGCCGGTAGCCGCTCAGGCCCTGATGGCTTTGGGTGTTTTTTTCCTCGTACGTCGGTAGATATGGTCAATTCCATCTACTTTTTTAAGCGTGGTGTGCGATGGAAAATTCTATTATGCTTGGTCGTCGGCTTGTTGGCCGATAGTGTCGTAACAACCGTTAGAAAACAGTTATTTAGAACGGCGCGATTTATTCTAATACGGCAGATTTGACTCTGGCGTTTCAAAATAAGCATGCAAATAAAGGTTGAGACTGATGAGTGATGTGTTGCAACAATTAGGTGATATCTTGGCTGAGCGTCGTGATGCGGATCCGGATACCTCTTATGTTGCTCAGCTTCATCATAAGGGCCTGAACAAGATTCTGGAAAAAGTCGGTGAAGAGGCGACAGAAACCATTATCGCTGCCAAGGACGCAGAGCGTTCCGGTGATGTCAGCGATGTGGTTTATGAAACGGCCGACTTATGGTTCCACAGCTTAGTGGCGCTGTCCCATCTGGGACAGTCACCACAAGCCGTTATTGATGAGCTGGCACGCCGCTTTGGTATGTCAGGCATCGAAGAAAAAGCATCCCGCCAGAAGTGATCTGCTTCTGACGTTTCCGTACCTGAATAAGACGGCCGGAAACAGCAGGAAAGAAACAAGAATAAACACTGATTTCAGTGGCTAGCGCCCTGGTGTTAGTTTTGAACTTACGGGAGTAAACACTATGTTAGGTGGTATCAGCATTTGGCAGTTACTGATTGTTCTGGGCATCATTATTCTGATTTTCGGAACCAAGAAACTGCGTAACGTCGGTAGTGATCTGGGTGGTGCCGTGAAAGGTTTTAAAGAAGCGGTAAATAATCCGGACAAAGATGCTGAAAATAAAGAAGATCAGGCTTCTATCGAGAAGAAAGAAGCCGATCAGGTTATCGACAGCACCGCTGAAAAAACTGAACAGAAAAAGTAACTGGGTGAGCCCCGCACATGTTTGATATTGGTTTTTTTGAACTTATCGTCATCGGTATTCTGGCACTTTTAGTGCTGGGGCCGGAGCGTTTGCCGAAAGCAGCCCGCACGGCGGGTATGTGGGTCGGCCGTATCAAGCAGGGGTTCAGCTCGATTCAGCAGGAAGTGAATCAGCAGTTACACATGGAAGAGATGCAGCGTCAGCTTGAGGAAAATCGTCGCAAGCTTGAAGAGACGTTGAGAAAACAGGAACAGGTTATTACTGAGAGCAAAGGCCCGCAGCCGATGACTGGTGATACCGCTGAATCAAAACCAGCGCCTGCGGTCGAGCAGGATGCTCCTGTTACTCAGGTTCGGCCTGAAGATGAAGGGCCTTTTGGCTCCACGCCACCGGCTTCTTCTGCTACCGCTTCTGATAAATCCTCCTCTTCCGATCACAAAGGTTAGTTATGAGTCAAAACGAATCGCCGCAGCTTCCGCCGGTTATTCCAGAGGAAGGTAAACACGCGCCTCTGATTGAGCACCTGATCGAGCTGAGAGGAAAACTTCTGCGCTCGGTGGTGGTGATTCTGGTAGCCTTTTTGGCTTTGTATCCATTTTCTAATGAGCTTTATCTGATCGTCTCTGAACCGCTGCGTGCGCTTTTGCCGCCGGGTACTCAGATGATCGCAACGGAAGTGGCTTCCCCCTTCCTGGCTCCTTTTAAGCTGACATTGGTCACCGCTCTTTTTGCTGCGATCCCTTATGTTCTTTATCAGGTATGGAGTTTTATTGCGCCCGGCCTGTATCAACATGAGAAAAAGATTGCGATGCCCTTGTTGGCATCCAGTGTGATCTTGTTTTATTCCGGTGCTGTATTTGCCTATTACGTCGTTTTCCCCCTGATTTTTGCGTTCTTTACCTCGGCAGGTCCTACGGATATTGCGGTGATGACGGATATCAATTCGTATCTGAATTTTGTCCTCAAGCTATTTTTTGCGTTTGGCGTAGCTTTTGAGATTCCGGTAGCGACTTTTATTCTGGTCTGGACGGGTATCACGACGGTTGAAGCGCTGTCTGAAAAGCGCCCTTATGTGGTGATTTTCTGTTTTGTGATCGGCATGCTGCTGACGCCGCCGGATGTGATCTCTCAGACCCTTCTGGCTGTGCCCATGTGGTTGCTGTTTGAGCTGGGTATTCTGATGTCCCGGTTGGTGAAGCGGTCAGCGGAAAAGTCAAAAGACGAAGCCGGTGAGAATACAGAAAAAGAGTCGCAATAAGCGGCTCTTTTTTTATTGTGATGTCCACTAAAACCTGAAGTAAGCCTTCCGTCAATGTAGGTGTTCTGACTTACGAATGTAAGAGATCTCTGATAGCTCGTGTCTCTTGTTTCAGATCAAGTAAATTTCTTTGTATCTGGTCTTAAATAGACGGCTGCGGCAATTCCCTTAATCTTGTTATTTCTTGTGCTGCAGCTTTAACCAGTCTTTTGCTTTTGGGTGTTTATTTGCCCTCTGGCTGGTCCTTTCTAAATTGCTGATAAGGATATTTTTGATCATGGTTGATCAGAGCAAAATCCTCTACGAAGACGACGACCATCAGGTGATTTGGTTTGGCTGGGAGGATCATGAACATGAATCCCTCGTACAGTCTAACCAGCTTCTGATTATTAATGCTGATAACGCTTATCTGCTTGATCCCGGTGGGGCATTTATCTTTGCCGATGTCGCTGCAGAAGTGAGCAAGTACGTACCTTTAAGTCAGATCCGCTACATCTTGGCGACCCATCAGGATCCCGATGTTTTATCGTCGATAACGCTTTGGCTAAAAGCCACCAGTGCTCGTTTGTTGGTTTCACGTCTCTGGATTCGCTTTGTCTCACACTTCGGTTTCAGTGATAACTCCCGTCTTGTGGCCATTGAAGATAGTGGCAAGCAGATCCGACTTTTAGATGATGAATACATCAAGCTATTACCGGCTCATTTTCTGCACAGTGAGGGTAATTTCTGTTTTTACGACACTCGTTCAAAAACACTGTTTTCCGGTGATATCGGGGCTGCGGTATTTCCTACGGGAGAGCGTTATCTGGAAGTGGATGACTGGGATACCCATCTTAAATACATGGAAGGATTTCACAAAAGATATATGGGTAACAACGTTGCAACCCGCCGTTGGGTGGCGAGTGTTCGTGATCTGGATATTGACCGTATTGTGCCGCAGCACGGTGCCATTATCCCGAAAGAACATGTAAATCAGTTTTTTGACTGGTTGGAGCAGTTGGAATGTGGCACCGACCTGATTGATCAGATCTATGACAATGCGCTGTCCTGATGGGCATTCAGATGGAAAACAATAAGAAATGAGGTGAGCAATGTCTGAGCAGATTACCCGAGTAGATGAAAGTAAGATTCTGTTTGAAGACGATGAGCATCAGGTTGTATGGTTTGGTTGGGAAGAACAGGAGGGTGCAGACTCTTTTGTTCAGACTAACCAGTGCTTGGTGGTAAATAACGATAAAGGGTATTTTTTTGATCCTGGTGGCACTTATGTTTTTCATCATGTGCTGGAAAACATTATGCGGGTTATTAACCCCCGTCAGATCCGCTACCTGTTTGCCACACACCAGGACCCGGATGTCTGTTCGTCGATTCCATACTGGATGAAAACAACGGATGCTGATCTTCTGATCTCGCGTCTTTGGCTGCACTTTGTGTCGCACTTTGGTATGGAAGATGTTGAACGCGTCGTTGCTGTGCCCGATGGTGGTGGCCGGATTAGCCTGGATACCGGTGATTATATTGCGATGATTCCTGCTCACTTTTTGCACAGTGAGGGGAACTTCAGCATCTACGACAGTCGTTCCAAGATTCTATTTTCTGGCGATATTGGCGCGGCCATTTTTCCCCCCGGAAAAAGGACCATGTTTGTGGAAGATTTTGATGCTCATCTTCCCTACATGGAGGGGTTTCATAAGCGTTACATGCACAGTAACCAGGTGTGTGCCCGCTGGGTGGAGCAAGTGCGCCAATTGGATATCAAGATGATTGTGCCCCAGCATGGTTCTATTTTCCCGGAAAATCAGATCGAACGTTTTCTGGGTTGGTTCAGTGAGCTACGTTGTGGCGGTGATTACATTGAACAGATCTACAGGGATGAACGCTTTTAGTAAGCCAGATGCCTGGCAGGAAGTAAGCCTATGATCATGAAGGATTTTGAGCTCAGTTCAATCTCAGCAGATGAACTTGTTGTTAATCAGCCAGTGCCTTGGCCGGTTTACGATGAGTTCGGAAAATTGCTGATGGCGAAAGGCTCTGTGATACGCACGGAACGTCAGAGGGATATTCTGATGCGTGTGGGGCTTTATGCCCGCGAAATCGGTGATGAAGAGGAAGAGGATAAAGTACTCAAGCCTGTTACTTTTAATCGGGCGGTTAATCCATTTGCCGAATTTGAGGATCTTTGCCTGAGGCTCTCAGAGCTTTTCCAGTATATCGAGAAGAAGGAAAATCCACCGGAAGATGCTGTCTACAAGCGCACTATGGGGATTGTCACCTATCTTCAGGGGCTAGTCGCTCATGATGCGGATGCCATGATAGGCGCAGTGCATCTGATCGATAGTTTCCCGTACCACATTCTTCACCCTGTGCAGAGCGCTGTTCTTTGTGAGGTCATCGCTTTGCGGCTTGAGATTGAGCAGGAGAAAAAACTCCCAATGTTGGCTGCAGCACTGACCAGCAATATTGCGATGAATGCTTACCAGGTCAAACTGCACCAGCAAAGAAAGCCTTTAACAGAGCAGCAGCGGGAAGTGATTGAAAAGCATCCGGAAGTGAGCGCTGCCATGCTTGAGTCCGCGAATGTTAATGATAATTACTGGATAAAATTAGTTAAGTGCCATCATGAACGCCCTGATGGCAGTGGTTACCCACGAGGTTTAAAGGCTGAGGCTCTGCCGATTGAGGCAAAGATTATCGCTTTGGCTGATGTGTATTGTGCCATGGTGACACCGCGCCCATATCGTGAGCCTGTCTCTTATAAAGCGACGCTTCGTGAGTTGTTTGTTCAACGTGGAAGAAGTGTCGACGAGCGACTGACGACAATCTTTGTACATGAGCTGGGCCTGTATCCACCGGGTGTGTACGTGAAGCTGCAAAATGGGGAGTTGGCTGTTGTCGTGGGACGGACTCAAAGTCCGAAAGAGCCTTTGGTTGCGAGTGTACGCAAGGCAGACGGAAATATTTTTCTTAGCCCTCGTCGAAGAAATACAGGTATTCGGGAGTTTACGATCCGTTCAACCTGTAGCCAAAAAGACCAGGTTGCCGTGAATCCGGCAACCCTTTGGGGTATTCAGGCGCTTCAAGTGCAGAAAAAACGGGTAATGTGATCAGCTTAGGCTGATCACCTTTTCTACCAGAGCAGCAATTCCCTTTTCTGCTTCTGATATTCGCTTGGCTTCCATATAGGCTGGTGTGGTAACAACCTTATGTTCGAAATCCACGACAATACCGTCAACATTGCAGCCGATATGAACGCCTCCCATGCTGTCGACTTCACCAGAGGTGGCTGCGTCATGGCCTATAGTACAACTGACTCCTTTGCCCAGAATTTTGGGTAGCAGGACAGGGGCGATGCAGATCATACCGATCGGTTTGCGTTGCTCATGAAAACTTCTGATCAGTTCAGCGAAGGGTTCATAGACGTCACATTCACCGGATCTAAAGGCAAAGTCAGAGAGATTTTTTGCGACACCAAATCCCCCGGGGACAATGATGGCGTCAAAATCATTTGCATTGGCTTCCTGTAAGGGCTTGACGTTGCCACGGTTGATGCGACTTGCTTCGGTTAGCACGTTGCGTGTTTCATTCATTGGCTCACCACTTCGGTGATCAATGACATGATGCTGGTCTATATCCGGAGCGAAGCAAGTTGTCTCAGTGCCGTGATGGTCCAGATGCAACAGTGTCAGAGTGGATTCAAAAATTTCTGCGCCATCAAA
Source organism: Oceanospirillum sp. (assembly GCF_982874595.1). NCBI lineage: Bacteria > Pseudomonadati > Pseudomonadota > Gammaproteobacteria > Oceanospirillales > Oceanospirillaceae > Oceanospirillum > Oceanospirillum sp. The sequence goes on from NZ_CEYNZH010000022.1 coordinate 45,132, forward strand.
TACTCCGCAACCGGAGAGAATCACTGCAACTTTTTTTGTCTTCATAGTTATCTCCTTAGAGTCAGTTTGCACTGACGCTACAGATTGACTAAGAGTCTTACAATTCTCTTAGATACTTAAAAGGGTCCCCGGAGAATAATCTGACAGGGCTCTGTACGAAAAGTTGTGTTGGTCAGAATTTGACCTTCTGCCTAAGAGCAGAGCCTAATAACCAGAGTAGGTTGTTCGTTGGTAATTTCCCAGCATGAGGCTGACCTATCTTCATTTTTGTATGGCCATCTTTGGGCTGTGAGACGTAACTGGAGAACAGGCGATCCCAAATGCTCAGGTTAAACCCGAAGTTACTGTGCATCTCTTCCGGATAGATAGAGTGGTGTACACGGTGCATGTCTGGAGTGACGAATAGGCGTCTGATCAGACGGTCAGCTTTGTTGGACAGTGCCAGATTAGCATGGTTAAAAAGTGCCATACCGTTTAACAGTATTTCGAATATGATGACTGCCGTGGCCGGTACACCCAGCGTTAGGATGGCTAGGTTTTTGATTAAAACAGAAAGCACAATTTCTATTGGGTGAAAGCGAAGGGCTGTGGATAAGTCATAGTCAGCGTCGTAATGGTGAACCCTGTGTAGTCGCCAAAGCAGAGGAATTCGGTGGAATATTCGGTGCTGCCAGTAGATCAGAGCATCGAGGGAAATTACTGATACAGCCAGTATCAGTATCCATGGCGCATCCACTGTATTGAATAAACCGATGCCGTTTTCAAAAGCCCAGTTTGCAACCGTTACAGGAATGAGTGTACCTAAAGCAAGTCGGACAATCAGACTATCGATAATCACAAGCCCGAAGTTGGTCAGCCATCGATGAGGGGTCGAATAATGAGGTTTTCGACGAGGGAAAGCACTCTGAGCAATCCCTATAATCAGAATCAGGCTCAGGAAGACCGTGAGTCGAATTGTTGATTCATCCATTGGTGACCTCGTTTTCGCATGAATTCGACGGTGCCCTGTTAGCTTTGCCGTGGAATTGGCTAATGGGGGAGCTTAACGGGTTTATCGTTGTCATAGATATGATTTTTATTGGTTGGACTGGTTCCATGTTCTGCCTATGAATTTCCCTACTTGATTTTATGGTGGCCGCGCGTGACCATTAATGAGATAAGTTAATTTTGAACTCTGCTTTTTTGAAATATTTTTGTCATCTTGGTGATGGATACTTTAAAGAGGCAGGTGATTCTCCTTTTTAGTGGAGTATGATACACAGTGTTTAATGCCAGCCAACGTTCGTTTCCGGCAACACGTATGCGTCGAATGCGTGCTGATGATTTTTCCCGTCGTTTAATGCGTGAAAATCATCTGAGTGTTGATGATCTTATTTATCCTGTCTTTGTTTTGGATGGTGAAAACCGTCGTGAAGCCGTTGCTTCAATGCCCGGTGTTGAGCGCCTCAGTCTTGACCTCCTGCTGAAAGAAGCCCGGGAACTGGTTGCTTTGGGAATTCCTGCGATTGCGTTGTTCCCTGTACTGTCTCAGGACGTGAAAAGTGAGTTTGCGGAAGAGGCGTTTAACGCCAATGGCTTAGTTCAGCGCGCGGTTAAAGCACTTAAAGATCAGCATCCTGAGCTAGGCATTATTACCGATGTCGCTCTTGATCCGTACACCATTCATGGGCAGGACGGTATTCTGGATGCCAACGGTTATGTTCTGAATGACCGGACCGTTGAAACCCTGGTTAAACAAGCTCTTTCACATGCTGAAGCAGGAGCCGATGTTGTCGCTCCCTCCGACATGATGGATGGCCGAATCGGTTCAATCCGTGAGGTGCTTGAGCAGGAGAATCTGGTCAACACCCGCATTTTGTCCTATGCCGCAAAATTTGCTTCAGCCTATTACGGACCTTTTCGTGATGCGGTCGGCTCAGCGGGTAATCTCGGGGCTGGCAACAAGTATAGTTACCAGATGGATCCCGCCAACTCTGACGAAGCACTTCATGAAGTGGCTCTGGATCTTGCCGAAGGTGCGGATATGGTGATGGTTAAGCCAGGAATGCCATATCTGGATATTGTTCAGCGGGTTAAAACAGAATTAAAAGTGCCGACCTTTGTTTATCAGGTCAGCGGTGAGTATGCGATGCACATGGCAGCCTTTCAGAATGGTTGGTTGTCAGAGGAGGCTGTTACGCTTGAGTCTCTGATGTGTATTAAGCGTTCAGGTGCGGATGGTATTCTTACCTACTTCGCCAAGCGCGCTGCAATTTTGCTGCAGAAATAACTGAAACGAGGGTGGCTCAGTGAAAACTACGGAGAGTATTCTATGGACCAATCAAATCAAACTGTTTCACCCTCGCCAGAGGATGCATATGCCCAGGACGGCGGCACAGGAAGGCCTATTTTGAGAATCAATCGTTCAGATAGTGGTACACGCGGCAAAACGGCGGGTGATACCGACAACGTCACGAATCTGGATAGTCCTGATCTGTATATCAATCGGGAACTCAGTCATCTTCAGTTTAATATTCGAGTGCTGGAGCAGGCACTCGACACTTCCCATCCAATCCTTAATCGCCTGATGTTTCTGCTGATTTTCAGCAGTAACTTAGATGAATTTTTTGAGATCCGTGTCGCAGGCTTAAAGCGTCAGGTCGCTTTCAGTCGTGAGAAAAGTGATGCGGATGGCATGATGCCGCAAGAGGTGATTCGTCAGATTAATGAGATCTGTCATGATCAGATTGAACGCCAGTATAGGATTCTGAACGATGAACTGATTCCTGCTATGGAACAGGAGGGTATCCGTTTCCTGCGTCGTGATAGCTGGAACAAGAAGCAGGCAGAATGGGTCAAGGATTTTTTCCGTGACCAGATTCAGCCTGTTATCAGTCCTATTGGTCTCGATCCGTCCCACCCATTCCCGCGACTGGTCAACAAAAGCCTTAACTTTATCGTATCCCTTGAAGGTAAAGACGCGTTTGGACGAGAAGGTGGGTTGGCTATTATTCCTGCTCCACGTTCGCTGCCGCGACTGATGCGCGTTCCAGATGAAATTGGCGGTGATGGCGATAACTTTGTTTTCCTTTCTTCTATGATTCACGCTCATGCGGAAGAGCTTTTCCCTGGCATGAAGGTGAAAGGTTGTTTTCAATTCCGCCTGACACGAAACGCAGACCTGATTGTTGATCCTGAAGAAGTGAGTGATCTGGCCAGCGCGTTGAGAGGTGAGTTACTTTCCCGTCGATACGGTGATGCAGTTCGGCTTGAGGTCGTTGAGAACTGTCCTCAGGAATTGATCGATGTTCTGCTGCAGCAGTTTGGTTTGACGGATCAGGAGCTTTACAAGGTCAATGGACCGGTAAACCTGACACGTCTTATGGCGGTAATGGGTGAGCTGGATCGTCCAGGTCTGATGTATCCTCTTTTCACCCCAGGTACTGCCAAGCCCTTGCGTCGTGGTAATAGTATTATTGAAGCGATGCAACAGAATGACATTCTTCTGCAGCATCCCTTCGAATCCTTTACTCCTATTATTGACCTGCTTCGAGAAGCAGCCCGGGACCCAGAGGTTTTAGCGATCAAGCAAACGCTCTATCGGACTGGTGCAGACTCCCAGATCGTCGATGCACTGGTTGATGCAGCCCGTAACAATAAAGAAGTGACCGTTGTTATTGAGCTTCGTGCGCGTTTTGATGAAGCTGACAATTTGCAATTGGCAAGCCGTCTTCAGGAAGCTGGTGCTGTGGTCATCTATGGTGTAGTGGCCTATAAGACGCATGCCAAAATGATGCATATCGTGCGTAGGGAAGGAAACAAGATCCGCCACTACGCCCATCTTGGTACCGGTAACTATCATGCGAAGACTGCTAAGCTTTATACCGATTACAGCTTGCTAACCAGTGACCCCGCGTTGTGTGATGATGTACACAAAGTGTTTTTGCAGCTTTCCGGTATGGGGAAAACCCTGAATATGAAAAAGCTGCTGCATGCTCCGTTTACGTTACAGAAAACACTGGTCGAGAAAATTGAACGCGAAGCTGAGCTTGCTGAGAAAGGAAAGGGAGGGCGTCTGATTTTCAAATGTAACTCCCTAACCGATCCTAAAATGATCAAGGCTTTGTATAAGGCATCTCAGGCGGGTGTTCAGTGCGATCTGATTATTCGGGGCATGTGCTGTCTGCGTCCGGGAATCGAAGGCGTTTCTGAAAATATCACAGTGCGCTCCATCGTCGGTCGCTTCTTAGAGCATACCCGGGTCTATTATTTTGAGAACGGTGGGGATGAAGAGGTTTATTGTGCCAGTGCAGATCTGATGGAGCGAAATCTCTACAAGCGAGTGGAAACCTGTTTCCCTATAACCGCGAAAAAGCTAGCTCAGCGCGTGATTAATGATCTGGAGACCTATCTGCTGGATAATTGCCAGAGCTGGATGCTCCAAACTGACGGTGCATATATTTCTGCCGCAGCTAACAGACAGAAGGAAGCAGAGGAGGTCAGTGCTCAGGAAACGCTGATTGATGCGTATGCCCAGCGCAGCTGACCTTTAGTTTAGAGCCGGACCATCTGCTGAAAAGCCCGACACCGTAAGGTCTCGGGCTTTTCTTTTGCTTGCAAATCGTTAACTCCAATCCTATATCCCATGTCGTGATTTCAGGCTTATTCGTATTATTTTCATTTTTTATGCACTTTTCTCATTTTAGGGCTTGTACTGCCCCGTTTTGTGCGTATAATTCGCCCTCGTTGTCACGGAGCAAGTCT
>NZ_CEYNZH010000023.1:0-46586 GCF_982874595.1 Oceanospirillum sp.
TAACTTTTCGCAGCTGGAGACAGACTCCCGCGCCGATCTGAGCGGTAAAGTATTCCTCGCGCTGAAGGGCGAACGCTTTGATGGCCATCGCTTCTGCGCTCAGGCTGCAGAACAGGGCGCAGCAGGACTGGTGGTGAGTGAATATCAGCCTGAGGTCGATCTGCCGAAATGGTGTGTAGATGATACCCGTATTGCTCTGGGGCAGGTTGCGTTATACAACCGTGAGTTGTTTCAGGGGCCTGTCGTCGGTATTACAGGCAACAGTGGTAAAACTACTGTTAAAGAGATGCTGGGTTCTGTTCTGGCGCAGGTTTCCGGTGCTGAATCTGTTTTGATCACGGCCGGTAATTTTAATAACGATATCGGTGTACCACTGACACTGTTAAGGCTTTCGCCTGAGCATAAGTTTGCCGTTATTGAGTTGGGTGCGAATCATCTTGGCGAAATTGACTACTGTACCCGTCTGGCAAAACCGGATGTGGGGGTTGTGCTGAATGTGACCGGCGCGCATCTCGGTGAGTTCGGCTCTATGGATAATATTGCTCAGGCTAAAGGCGAGCTGATCTCTGCTCTTGGCCGCGAAGGTCGCGTGGTAATCAATCAGGATGATCATTTTGCACCCTACTGGCGGAAACTGGCCGGTGAACGTGTATTGATGGGGTATGGGCTGGAATCTGCGGATCTGACAGCCCAAAATGTTCGGCCCGGAAATAATAGCGGCAGCTATAGCTTTGATCTCTGTTATGACGAAGCCTTGTTCCCGGTTCATCTTAAGGTTCCGGCCAAGCATAATGTGAGTAACGCGGCCGCGGCTGCGGCAGCCGCCTGTCAGCTTGGTTTGTCATTGGAGGCTATAGCCGACGGCCTGCAGGCTTTTTCAGGTGTGAGTGGGCGTTTGCAAACCGTTACTGGCTTTAAACAGTCACGGATTATTAATGACAGTTACAATGCGAATCCCGGATCGGTTATGGCGGCCATCGATACGTTGATGGATTTTTCCGGGGTACATATTCTGGTACTTGGGGATATTGGTGAGCTGGGGGGTGAATCGGTTTCAGCCCATGCAGCCTTGGGTCATTATGCCCGTGAAAAGCAGGTAGATTACCTGTTTACCATAGGAATTTTGACTGAGCATACGGCGGAAGCCTTTGGGGATGGGGCCCGGCATTTTTCCGATAAGCAAAAGCTGGCTGAAGCCGTTACCGCCTTGCTGACATCGGAAACGACTGTGCTAGTTAAGGGTTCCCGGAGTGCACGGATGGAAGAGGTGGTTCACACCCTCTGCCTGTCTGAGTAAAGGCTGATGTAAACTGATTATTCCGAATTTAACCATGGAACAGCCGGGTTAGGTTACTTTGATTCGGCGAACATAAAACCTATAACGAAAAGCCCCGCAGAGGGCGCAACCAGGGAACTAACCTACAGATGCTTCTGATTCTTGCCGATTGGCTGTCTCACTACTACAGCGCTTTTTCTGTTTTTAACTATCTGACTTTACGGGCTATTTTAGGCGTTCTTACTGCGCTTGCTCTTTCCCTCTTTTTAGGTCCTTGGATGATCCGCAAACTGGTTTCTGCTCAGATCGGTCAGGCGGTACGTGATGACGGTCCTCAAAGTCATCTGAGTAAGAATGGTACACCAACCATGGGTGGAGCTCTGATCATCAGCGCTATCGCGATCAGTACTCTGTTATGGGGAGATCTGATGAACCGATATGTCTGGGTTGTACTGATTGTGACCCTGATATTTGGTGCCGTTGGTTGGGTTGATGATTATCGTAAGGTCGTTGAGAAAAGCTCGCGGGGGTTGCCTGCTAAGTGGAAATATTTCTGGCAGTCGGTTGCTGGTTTGGGGGCTGCGATCTTTTTGTTCCAGACCGCTCCTACAGCGGCTGAGACCTCTCTGATTCTGCCTTTCCTGAAAGACTTTAGCTGGGAGATGGGAATCTTTTTTGTCGTGCTGACGTACTTTGTGATTGTTGGTACGAGTAATGCGGTAAACCTGACTGATGGTCTGGATGGCCTGGCTATTTTGCCGACGGTGATGGTGGCTTCTGCGCTGGGGGTTTTTGCTTATGCCTCGGGTAATATCGAATTTTCGACTTATCTGAAGATTCCCTACATTGCGGGCTCCGGTGAGCTGCTGGTGTTCTGCGCGACAATCGCAGGGGCTGGCCTTGGCTTCCTTTGGTTTAATACCTATCCGGCCCAGGTTTTTATGGGCGATGTTGGTGCTCTGGCGTTAGGAGCTGCTCTGGGTGTTGTTGCTGTTATCGTTCGTCAGGAAATAGTGCTCTTTATCATGGGCGGTGTCTTTGTGATGGAGACGATCTCCGTTATCCTGCAGGTGGCTTCTTTTAAATTGACCGGACGGCGAATTTTCCGGATGGCTCCTATCCATCATCATTTTGAGTTAAAGGGCTGGCCGGAGCCGCGTGTCATTGTCCGTTTCTGGATTATTACTGTGGTTCTGGTGTTAATTGGTCTGGCGACACTTAAGTTGCGTTGACCGTAAAACAGCTGAAAGAGTTCATGTGTATTAACAGGATGTTGATACACCAAGATTAAAACGGCAGTGCCGTAACTAGAGTACTGAGAGGATTGCATTGTGTCCCATAGCGTAGTGATAGGTTTAGGTCAGACTGGCGTTTCCTGCGCCCGTTATCTGGCAAGCAAGGGAGAGCGTTTTGCTATTGCGGATACTCGTTTTAATCCGCCGGGTTTGGCAGAAATCGAACAGGAGTTCCCTGATGTGGAGCTCTGGCTTGGTCCTCTGGATGCGGGGCTTTTACGCGAAGCTTCCCAATTAGTGGTAAGTCCGGGGGTTGCCGTCAGTGAGCCTGCAATTGCTAAAGCGATGGATGCCGGTGTTCCTGTGATTGGTGATGTTGAGCTTTTTGCCCGTGAGGTTTCTGCCCCGGTTATTGCGATCACGGGCTCTAATGCAAAGAGTACGGTAACCAGTCTTGTGGGACATATGGCTGCTAAAGCCGGTATCAATGTAGGTGTGGGCGGTAATATCGGTCTGCCGGTACTGGATCTTCTGGCAGAAGGGGAGAAAGATCTTTATGTGCTTGAGCTTTCCTCTTTTCAGCTGGAAACGACCCAGAATCTGAGAGCTCAGGCGGCAACCATTCTTAATTTATGTGCTGATCATCTGGATCGGTACCCGGATATGTTGGAATACGGCCTGGCGAAGCAGCGCATCTACACCGGTTGCAAACTGGCGGTCGTTAACCGTGATGATGAAGCGACTCAACCGGTGCATGAATTTAAAAGCGACCTGGTGAGCTTTGGTCTGGATCAGCCAGAATCGGGTCAGTTTGGCTTGCAGACCCATGGTGGACGTCAATGGCTGGCTCAGGGCGATGAGTTGTTAATTGCTGCCGATGAGATTGCGTTAACTGGTCGCCATGGTCAGATTAATGCGTTGTCTGCCCTTGCTCTGGGACAGGGCGGCGGTATACCGATGGATGCGATGCTGGAAGCCCTGAAAGATTTTCAGGGGCTGGATCATCGCTGCCAGTTGGTGCTTGAACATGATGGTATTAAGTATATTGATGATTCTAAAGGTACCAATGTGGGCGCTACGGTTGCGGCCCTGAAGGGTTTGGCTTCCGATGGAGCATTGATTCTGATTGCCGGTGGCGATGGAAAAGGGGCTGCCTTTGATGAGTTGGCTGAACCTGTAGCCGAACACTGCAAAGCCGTGGTATTGATCGGACGTGATGCGAATCTTATCGCTGGAGCTCTAAAACCGGAGACGGTCATTTATCGTGCTTCATCCATGGATGATGCTGTTGCTCAGGCGGTTAGACTGGCTGAAAGCGGTGATCAGGTGTTGTTGTCACCGGCGTGTGCAAGCTGGGATATGTTTAAAGGCTACATTGAACGCGGAAGAGTGTACGCTGCCGCAGTAAAGGACCTTTGCCGTGCCGGTTGATCGTAAACAGCAGCTTCGGGATTGGTGGGAGAGAACCAGCGACAGACTTCAGCTGTTTTCGCAAGCCGCTTATCAGTTTCTGAAGCCGCTTTTAGCACTGCTCAATCTGGTTCATGTTAATAAGGAGATGACCCGCCGGATTGATGGTTGGCTGTTGTTTTCTGCACTGTTTCTGCTGTTTCTTGGCTGGCTGATGGTGACCTCTGCTTCTATGGAAATTGCCGGTAGTCGCTACGGAAATCCTTTCTTTTTCAGTATTCGCCATGGGATCTATTTGCTCATGGGGCTGGGCCTTGGTTTATTCATTGCTCTGGTGCCGATTCGCTGGTGGTATGACAATAGTTTTGCTCTGCTTCTGGTCGCTTTTCTATTGCTGATTGCCGTGCTTTTGCCGGGGATTGGCCGGGAAGTTAACGGCAGCTCCCGCTGGATTTCTCTCGGGCTGGTTAACCTGCAGGCTTCTGAGCTGGCTAAACTCTTTATGGTCGTTTACCTGTCGGGCTATCTGGTACGTCGTCTTGATGAGGTCCGTGAGCACTGGTCTGGTTTTATGAAGCCTCTGGCGGTCATGGGGTTTATGGGGCTGCTGCTGATTATGGAGCCGGATTACGGTGCAACCGTGGTGATTCTTGGCAGTATGCTGGGGATGCTGTTCCTGTCCGGTGTTGGCATGAAGCGGTTTATTATCCTGATGACCAGTACCATCGCCATGGCGGGTTTTATTGCCTTGATGCAACCTTACCGAATGAAGCGTCTGACTACCTATTTTGATCCTTGGGCTGCCCAATTTGATTCCGGTTATCAGTTGACTCAGGCATTGATCGCTTTTGGACGCGGAGGCTGGGATGGCCTGGGTCTGGGGAACAGTGTCCAAAAGCTCTTTTATTTACCGGAAGCTCACACAGACTTTGTTTTCGCGATTCTGGCTGAAGAGTTGGGTCTTTTAGGTGCATTGCTGACGCTTTTCATCTATGCCCTTCTGGTTTACCGGATGTTTGTGATCGCCCGGAAAGCGGGTGAACACAAACTGCTGTTCCATTGTTATGTTGCCTTTGGCCTGGCATTGGTCATTGCTGCGCAAACCTTTATCAATATTGGCGTGAATACTGGCCTGCTGCCGACCAAAGGGCTGACTCTGCCCTTTATGAGTTATGGAGGCAGTAGTCTTCTGATCAGCTGTGTGATGGTTGCGATCTGTCTACGGATTGATCAGGAAACACGTCATAAAGCCGAGTTTTATGAGAAAGAAAGAGTGAAGCATGTCCAACGTTATAGCCGGTAAACCAACGTCAAGTGTTGATATGGCTGCGGGCCATAATGCTGAGGGCAAGCCTGAGTTATCTATGGGGCGTTACACCGGAAAAAAAGTGATGCTGATGGCTGGTGGTACCGGTGGTCATGTAATTCCGGCTCTTTCTCTGGCGGAGCGCTTTGCTGCAGAAGGGTTGTCGGTGGAATGGTTAGGCAGCCCGCAAGGCATTGAAAATCGCTTGGTGCCTGCTGCGGGTATCCGGCTGAATCATATTGATGTGATGGGGCTGCGCGGTAAAGGGCTCATGCGTAAGTTAGCAGCGCCTTTTCTGATACTGAAGGCTGTTAAACAAGCTATTGTCATTTTACGTCGTTTTAAACCGGACTTTGTTGTTGGCTTAGGTGGTTTTGCCAGTGGCCCGGGTGGAATAGCTGCCCGTATGCTGGGTATTCCTGTTTATATCCATGAACAAAATGCTGTTGCAGGTATGACTAACCGTTGGTTATCAAAAGTGGCGCGGCAGACCTTTGCTGCTTTTCCTAAAGCTTTTGCTGAGAAAACCGGTGCTGTAGTAACAGGTAATCCGGTGCGCGAAAGTTTGTTGTCGATACCTGATAAACCAGCGATTAAAGCCCCCGTGAAATTGCTGGTTATTGGAGGCAGTCTTGGCGCTCAAGTTTTTAACGAGCGCCTACCGGAAGCGATTTCAAAACTGCCTGATAATATCCGGCCTGAGATCTGGCATCAGTCAGGTAAAGATAAGCTGGACGTTACACAAGATCACTATAAGCAAATGCAGGTCACAGCGCGCACTCAGGAATTTATCGATGATATGACCGGAGCCTTTGATTGGGCCGACCTGGTGATTTGTCGTGCCGGTGCTTTGACGGTTTCAGAATTGGCTGCGGCTGGCCGAGCATCGGTTCTTGTTCCTTTACCGATAGCGGTAGATGATCATCAGACAGCTAATGCGCGCTTTTTAGTTGAGGCAGATGCAGGTATTCTGCTGCCTCAAAAAGAGATGGATGCTGATAAGCTGGCTAAAATGCTGGAATCTTTATTCGGTGATCCAGAGAAAATTTTAGCGATGGGCAAGAATGCCCGTCGTGTTGTACGACCAATGGCTACTGAAGCGGTCGTTCAAGGGTGTTTGGAGAAGAGTTTTGGCTGAAGAAAGAGTGGGTTTTCAAGTCCCAGAAATGCGCCGCATTCGTCGGATTCATTTTGTTGGTATCGGCGGTGTTGGCATGTGTGGTATCGCTGAGGTTCTTCTCAATCAAGGCTATCTGATTTCTGGTTCTGATCTGAAAAAGTCAGCCAGTGTTCAGCGCCTTCTTGATCTTGGTGCTGAAGTCTTTATTGGTCATGACGAGTCCAATGTTTATGGTGCTGATGTTGTTGTTGTGTCCACTGCGATCAATACTGACAACCCTGAAATTGCCTATGCGGTTCAGCGTCGTACTCCGATTGTTCGTCGTGCTGAGATGTTGGCGGAGCTTATGCGCTTCCGCCACGGCATTGCTGTGGCCGGAACGCACGGAAAGACGACGACAACCAGCCTGATGGCTACCGTTTTGGCTGAAGGGGAGCTGGATCCGACCTTTGTTATTGGTGGTCGTTTGAACAGTGCCGGCAGTAATGCGAGACTGGGCGAAAGTCGCTATCTGGTGGCAGAGGCGGATGAGAGTGATGCCTCGTTTTTGCATCTGCAGCCGATGGTGGCCATTGTCACTAATATTGATGCAGACCATATGTCTACCTATGGCGGTGATTTCAGCAAGTTAAAACAGACGTTTATCGACTTTCTGCACAATCTGCCCTTTTATGGTCTTGCGGTGATCTGTGTCGATGATCCTGTTGTACGAGAGCTTATTTCTCAGATTAGTCGTCCAATTCTGACTTATGGCTTTAGTGATGATGCGGATTACCGAATCGCTGATTTCAGTCAGCAAGGGCAGAAAATTCACTTCACTGCTATACGGCCGGATGGTCACGACGATCTTCAGATCACTTTGAATATGCCTGGTCGTCATAATGCACTGAATGCTTTGGCGACGATTGCCGTCGCCACTGACGAAGGCGTAAGTGATGCAGCAATTATTGCCGGTTTGGCCCGTTTTGATGGTGTTGGCCGTCGTTTTCAGGTTCTGGGACAGTTGGAGCACGACCAGGGGCAAGCGATGTTGGTGGATGATTATGGCCATCATCCAACAGAAGTTGATGCGACGATCAAAGCCGTTCGCAGTGGTTGGCCTGATAAGCGTCTGGTGATGGTATATCAACCGCACCGTTTTAGCAGAACACGCGACCTCTACGAAGATTTTGTCCAGGTGCTTTCAGGTGTGGATAAGCTCCTGTTAATGGAGGTTTATGCTGCAGGTGAAGAAGCGATCCCCGGTGCTGATGGACGAGCGCTTAGCCGAAGTATTCGCGAGCGTGGGCAGGTGGAGCCTGTGTTTTTGCCTGAAAAAACTGAACTGAGATCTGTTCTTAAATCCGTACTTCAGGATGGTGATATTCTCCTGATGCAGGGGGCTGGGGATATAGGTGGTCTGGCGATCAACCTGAGTACTGAGGGGCTGGAGGAATCCGGTGATGAGTAAAGTTGAAAAGCTCAGTTCATCTCTGAGAGTTGCAGTTCTTTATGGAGGAACTTCTGCTGAGCGAGAGGTTTCACTTAAAAGCGGCAGTGCTGTAATTGCAGCACTGAAAAGTGTCGATGTGGATGTTATCGGCATCGATATTGATAAAACGGGTGACTGGTTACCGCAGCTGCAACAGGCTGACTTTGATATCGCATTTCTGGCGTTGCATGGTCGCGGCGGGGAAGACGGTACAATTCAGGGACTGCTTGAATGTCTTGAGATTCCATACACCGGCAGTGGTGTGCTGGGTTCTGCTCTGGCAATGGATAAGCTTAAAACCAAGCAGGTTTGGCAGACATTAGGCCTGCCAACCCCTGGCTACTGCTGGATTGATGCATCGACTGACTTGGCAGACGTCTGGCAGAAGCTTGAGGGTAAGCCGCTGATGGTTAAGCCGGCCCACGAGGGATCCAGTATCGGCATGTCTAAGGTTGATCATCTTGAGCAGTTGCAGTCGGCTGTCGCTAAAGCTGCAGACTTGGATAGCTGTGTTTTTGTTGAGCAATGGGTTACTGGTAAAGAGTACACAGTTGCCATTCTTAATGGCGAAGCTCTTCCGGTTATCGGTCTTGAAACGAATCATCAGTTTTATGATTACGAGGCTAAGTATCTGGTTAATGATACTCGTTACCTACTACCCTGCGGCTTATCTCATGAACAGGAGAAAGCGTTACAGGTAATATCCCTTGAAGCCTTTAATGCGGTAGGCTGTCAGGACTGGGGGCGTGTTGATCTTATGGTGAATGAATCAGGTCAGTTACAACTGCTTGAGGTTAACACTCTACCAGGGATGACAGACCACAGCTTGGTGCCTATGGCAGCTAAGGCGAAAGGCTATAGCTTTCCAGAGTTAGTATTGGCTGTCATTGATGCCGCTAGGAAGCGTTATGGCTTTTAATTAAGTTGCTACTAAGCCGGAGGTTGTGAGTTGAGTTTGCTGGAGCGTATCAATTGGTTAAACCCTCTTGTATTAACGGGGATATTTGTTTTACTGGTCGCAGGATTTAAGTTAATTCATCCATTGTTTTTCTGGCCGGTTGACGGCGTCCGTGTTTTGGGTGCGATAGACCATGTGGAAAAAAAGCGTCTGCAATTTGTTCTGGCAGATACTTTAGCCTCCGGTTTTCTGGCGTCTGACATGAATGAAGTGAAAAACGGTGTGGAGGCCCTACCCTGGGTTGCTGAGGCTAAGGTGAGGAGGGTTTGGCCTGAACAGGTTGAGATTGCGGTAGTAGAGAAAAAGCCGATTGCAAATTGGTTGCAAAATGGACTTCTTGACTCTAATCTAGTTGCCTTTTTTCCGGTCAAACGCCCTGATTATAGTGATCTGCCGAAACTTGCTGGGCCTGGGGGGACAGAAAAAGAGGTTTGGGCGTTTTATCTCAAGCTGCGAAAGAGGTTAGAGGTCTCAGGGTTGAGTGTTGATGTTGTTTCGCTGGCACGACACGGTGCTTGGTCTGTTCATATTAAAGAAGGACCTTGGCTCTTGTTAGGAAAAGAGCAAACTCATGAAAGGCTGGAACGGATTCACACCGTTTTATCCAGTCTTCAAGGACGATGGGAAGAGGCTCGCTTGGTAGATCTGCGATATCCCAACGGTTTTTCTGTTGAATGGTTGCAATAGAATTTATAATCTACGGCAGTGCCTTGGATTTCTTTAGATTTATTTTATGGTTTACGTTGACGCGTTGAGGAGAATGCCCGGCTTATGGCTGCAAATATGACGAACAACAATATGGTTGTCGGGCTTGATATCGGAACATCAAAAATCGTTGCCATTGTTGGCCATCTTACTCCAGATGGCGAGGTGGAAATTGTAGGTATAGGTTCTCACCCTTCTCGTGGACTGAAAAAAGGTGTTGTGATTAATATTGAGTCTACAGTCCTTTCTATCCAACGCGCCATTGAAGAGGCAGAGCTGATGGCGGGGTGCAATATCCATTCTGTATATGTAGGTATTGCCGGTAGTCATATTCGAAGCATGAACTCAGATGGCGTTGCCTCAACGTCTAATCGTGAAGTTACTGAGGACGATATTGATCGGGTCGTCAGTTCTGCCCGTGAAAAAGCAACATCGCGAATTACGACCGATCAGGAAATAATTCATGTTATTCCTCAGGAATATACGATTGATCTCCATGAGGGTATCAAAGAGCCACTAGGTATGTCTGGGCGTGAAATTAAAGTTCAGGTTCATTTAGTGACTGCTGCCGTCAATGCGATCCAGAATATTGTGAAGTGTGTTGGGCGCTGTGGCCTTGAAGTTGATGGGGTTATTCTTGAGCAATTGGCATCCAGTTATGCCGTGCTTAATGAGGATGAACGGGAACTGGGTGTTTGCTTGGTTGATATCGGTGGCGGGACAACAGATATTGCTATCTTCACCGAAGGGGCGATCAAGCATACTTCAGTGATTCCGATCGCGGGTGATCAGGTTACGAATGATATTGCGATGGCGTTGCGTACGCCAACGCAGAATGCGGAAGAGATTAAAATAAAATATGCATGCGCATTAACGCAGCTGGCGAGTGAAGATCACGTCTTTCAGGTGCCCAGCGTTGGTGAACGAGCGCCTCAGGAGTTATCTAGGCAGCGTTTGGCGGAGGTGGTAGAGCCTCGTTACGAAGAATTGTTTAATCTGGTTTTGGATGAGATTCGTCGGAGTGGTTATGAGGACCTTATTCCTGCGGGGATTGTGCTGACCGGTGGGACTTCTAAAATGGAAGGTGTTGTTCAGCTTGCTGAAGAGATCTTTCATATGCAGGTGCGTATTGCCTCGCCAAGCAACATAAAAGGATTATCGGATGTTGTAGGTAATCCTATCTATTCGACAGGGGTTGGGCTGTTGGTGTATGGGTTGGAAAATACAGGAACTACAGCTTCCCGGGCGACCTATGTTGAGGAGCCGTCATCTGTGCAAGCTGATGATACAGGCATCGTTGAGAGAATCAGAGGCTGGTTCAAAGGCAACTTCTGATGAGCTGCGTTAAGTGCGTTTGAGGAGACTGAAACATGTTTGAGATTTTAGATAATGCAGCAAACGCCAATGCTGTCATCAAGGTCGTTGGTGTTGGCGGTGGTGGTGGTAACGCAGTAACGCACATGCTTCGACATAATGTTGAGGGTGTGGATTTTATCGTTGCCAATACGGATGCTCAGGCCCTGAAGAAGGTCGAAGCCAAAAGTATTCTCCAGCTTGGTAGTGAACTCACAAAGGGGCTTGGTGCAGGTGCAAACCCTGAAGTAGGTCGTCAGGCTGCTCTTGAAGATCGTGAGCGTATCGCGGAGCTGCTTAATGGTTCTGATATGGTCTTTATCGCTGCTGGTATGGGTGGTGGTACGGGTACTGGCGGTGCTCCTGTGATCGCGGAGGTCGCTCGGGAATTGGGGATTCTCACCGTTGCTGTTGTGACCAAGCCTTTTCCTTTTGAAGGCCGTAAACGAATGGCAATTGCTGATCAGGGTATCCAGGCTCTGTCCGAGCATGTTGATTCGCTGATTACAATTCCCAATGAAAAATTGCTGACTGCGCTGGGTAAAAATACCAGTTTGCTTCAGGCTTTTAGTGAAGCGAATAACGTTCTTTTGGGTGCTGTTCAGGGTATTGCTGATCTGATCACGCGTCCAGGCATGATTAACGTCGACTTTGCGGACGTCCGTACTGTTATGTCTGAAAAAGGCATGGCAATGATGGGTACTGGTACTTCCAGTGGTGAGAATCGTGCGATTGAAGCCACTGAGAAGGCGATTCGTAGCCCTCTTCTGGAAGATATCGATCTACGTGACGCTCGAGGTATTCTGGTTAATATCTCGGCGGGTTCAGACTTCTCCATTGGAGAATTTACTGCCGTAGGTGATTTGTTGGATGAATTCTCATCTGAGCACTCAACCGTTGTGATTGGTACTTCTATTGATCCTGAAATGGATAACAATGATGAAGTCAAAGTTACGGTAGTAGCTGCCGGTTTAGAACAGGACCGCATCGTCGTAGCTGACGATCCGAAGCCTACGGTGGTGGCTGCATCCTCAAAGCCTCAATCCGCTGCACCTGTTGATTATACTAAACTTGATAGACAGCCTGCGATTAACCGGAAAGGGCAGGATGCAGCAGCAGTAAAAAAACAGGCAGAAAATAAGTCTGATATGGATTATCTGGATATTCCAGCTTTTTTACGTCGTCAGGCTGATTGATCGTCATGTATAGATGAACTCTATTGATAGTTGTAAAGGTTGGATAGAAACTGATTTTTTTCTGTTATAATCCATAGGTGTAATCTACTCTTCAAAGAATTAAACATGATAAAACAGCGGACTCTAAAGAATACGATTCGAGCGACAGGTGTTGGTTTGCACTCTGGAGAAAAGGTGTATCTAAGTATGCGGCCTGCCGCAATTGATACCGGAATCGTATTTCGTCGAACGGATCTTGATCCGGTAGTTGAAATCAAAGCTACAGCTACGAATGTATGTGAAACGACGATGTCCACGACCATTTCGAATGGCGACGTAAAAGTGGGAACTGTAGAGCATTTGCTGTCAGCGCTTGCAGGTTTGGGAATTGATAATTTATACGTTGAGGTCAGTGCTCCGGAAGTGCCTATTATGGACGGAAGTTCTGGTCCTTTTGTTTTTCTTGTTCAGTCTGCAGGTATTCAGGAGCAGGAAGCCGCTAAAAGATTTATAAGAATTAAGAAACCGGTTGTTGTGAGCGACGGTGATAAGAGTGCTTCATTTGTTCCTTATGATGGCTTCAAAGTATCCTTCGCAATTGACTTTGATCATCCTGTATTTACCTCCCAGCGCCAAGATATCTCTATCGATTTTTCCAGTACTTCCTTCGTAAAAGAAGTCAGTCGAGCTCGCACCTTTGGCTTTATGCAAGATATTGAGTTTTTGCGTTCAAAGAACTTAGCATTGGGTGGGAGTATGGATAATGCTATCGTTGTAGATGAGTACAGTATTCTGAATGAAGATGGCTTGCGTTATGAAGATGAGTTTGTTCGCCACAAGGTTTTGGATGCGATTGGTGATCTCTACCTGTTGGGTTATGGTTTGGTTGGTGAGTTTAATGGTGTTAAGTCTGGTCACGGTTTAAATAATAAATTGTTACGTGAGCTGCTGTTAAATAAAGATTGCTATGATGTTGTTACTTTTGAAGAAGCAGAAGAGTCTCCAATTTCTTATATGAAGCCTGCAGCAGCAGGTTGATTTGTTTATGTTCTTAAAACCTCCGTTTTAGGAGGTTTTTTTTGCCTGTTTTTACAGCGGCAATATAGAGTGTTACGGTCAGTATAGCGGCGTTTGGCGTTAGTTGATTTCTGAATTCCTGATGTGTTTGGCTAGCTTGGTGAGGCTGTCTTTCAACGCGCTGTTGATGCAGTTGTCAGCGGCATGATCTACTTCCTTAGCGATCCGTTCAGAGCGATGAGGTTTTTCTTTCATTACCGGTTCCGGCTGCCTTTTTTCAGGTCGGACCTTGATCGTTACCTTTTCAATTCTTGCCCACGAGTAGCGTTGGTTTATTTTTTGCATTACTAGCCGTTGTTGGAGTCTGAGTCGTGTCAATAAAGCTGCCGATGCGATGTGGATAACAACTTCAAAGCGGTTGATGTTTGCCACCTTGGCTTTTCCGGCAAATTGTGACGGCAAAAGTGAAGATATCTCTGTGTCTAACTGTTGCAGAATATCAGCTTTGTGAAACAGCTTGCCCAGCAAGGTATTTTCTTTGTTAATAATCTCATTAAGGCGTTTTGTCGCGCGGTATGATCGCATATACTGTGTCTGTTAATGGGTCAAGTAAAAAAGTATCTAAGATACGGAAATTGTAAAAGGTTGGTTTAATGAATATCGTAATTTTTAATGATAGCCATTCAGCGTCGAAAAACCTACACATACCGGGATGGTTGATGGGGTTGTTACTGACGATATTCATTGTTGCACCTCTGACCTTTGGTGGTGTTGGTCTTTACCTGACGATGAATAATGAGTCTCCGCTGCTTACAGAGGAATCTGCACAAGAGTGGCTGGATGACATTCGTCAGCAGAAAAATGATATTGATATTTTGCGTCGTAACTCTCAGGAACAGTTGGATGCTCTGACAGTACGGATTGCAGAGCTTCAGGCTCGGTTAGTACGCCTTGATGCGTTAGGTAAGCGACTGACTCATATTGCAGATCTGGAAGAAGGGGAGTTTGATTTTGATCGTACACCTCCTGTTGGCGGTCCTGAAGTGATGGAGATGGGTGTCAGTGTAGAAGTTGATGATTTCGTTTCTACCATTGATGATCTAG
The DNA here is from genome assembly GCF_982874595.1 of Oceanospirillum sp. Lineage (NCBI taxonomy): Bacteria > Pseudomonadati > Pseudomonadota > Gammaproteobacteria > Oceanospirillales > Oceanospirillaceae > Oceanospirillum > Oceanospirillum sp. Next base: position 14,131 of record NZ_CEYNZH010000023.1, read on the forward strand.
CACGTACCATTGATGATCGCGAGCAGCAGCTTCAGGTTATTGAATCCCTTTTGGGTAGCCGTAAAATTCAAGATGATGTCTTTATCGCGGGGCGCCCTATTAAAAAGGGTTGGTTGTCTTCCAAATATGGTAAGCGTACCGATCCGTTTACCGGCCGTATCGCATGGCATGAAGGTGTCGACTTCGCTGGTAAAGATGGTTCTGATGTGATTGCTGTAGCTGCTGGCGTGGTAACTTGGGCTGGTCCTCGTTATGGCTACGGACTGTTGGTTGAGATTGATCATGGTGATGGCTACACCACTCGATATGCACACAACAAAAAAGCGTTGGTTAAACCTGGTGATATTGTCAGTAAAGGCCAGGTTCTTTCCCTGATGGGGAGTAGTGGACGCTCAACCGGCCCCCATGTTCATTACGAAGTACGGCACAGGGGGCGTTCAATGGATCCCGCCAAGTTTATTTATCGCGCCAGTCGATAAACCCCGCCTAGAATCATTTCTGCCCGCATAAGTACGTGTTACTATGCGGGCAGAATTTTTTTATTTTTCCGTGCCTTAACGCTCAAATGCGTTCTCAAAGCTGAAGAAAGAACATGGTTGCATCACTATTAAAGAAAATTGTTGGCAGTAAGAATGACCGTGAGCTGAAGCGGTTGAGAAAGACCGTTAACGTTATTAACAGTCTAGAAGATCAGATCAAATCCCTTACGGATGAAGAGCTACAGGCTAAAACCTCAGAATTCCGCCAGCGCCTTGCAAAAGGTGAAACGGTCGACAACCTTCTCCCCGAAGCCTTTGCAGTGTGTCGTGAAGCCAGTTCCCGTGTGATGGGGATGCGGCACTTTGATGTACAGCTCATCGGTGGTATGGCTCTGAACTCCGGAAAAATTGCTGAAATGCGGACCGGTGAAGGTAAAACGCTTGTTGCTACTCTTGCCGTCTATTTGAACGCCCTTCCAGGTAAAGGTGTCCACGTTGTTACCGTGAATGACTATCTTGCCCGGCGTGATGCTGAGTGGATGCGCCCTCTGTATGAATACCTTGGGCTGAGTGTGGGCGTTTCGGTTCCTGGGTTGAACTCTGAACAGAAGCGCGAAGCGTACAGCTGTGACATTACCTACGGAACGAATAACGAATTCGGTTTTGATTACCTACGCGATAACATGGCGTTTAGCCTTGAAGATCGTGTGCAGCGTGAACTCCATTTTGCCGTTGTTGATGAGGTTGACTCGATTCTGATCGATGAGGCCCGTACACCTCTGATCATTTCCGGTGCCGTTGAAGATAGTTCGGAGATGTATCGCACAATCAATGAACTGATTCCTAAACTTCAGGAGTGTGCTGAAGAAGGGGCGGAAGGACATTTTACGAAAGATGAAAAACATCGCTCTGTTGAACTGACGGAGGAAGGTCACCAGTTTGTAGAAGACCTGCTGATTGAGAAAGGACTGCTCCCTGAAGGTGAAAGTCTTTACGCTCCTGCTAACTTGGGGCTACTGCATCACATCAATGCAGGCTTACGGGCCCATACACTGTTCCAGCGTGATGTACATTATATCGTTCAGGATAATGAAATTGTTATCGTTGATGAGCACACTGGCCGTACTATGCCGGGACGCCGTTGGTCAGAAGGCTTGCATCAGGCTGTAGAGGCCCGCGAAGGCGTCACAATCCAGAATGAAAGCCAGACGTTAGCCTCGACTACTTTCCAGAATTACTTCCGTCTGTATGACAAACTGTCCGGTATGACAGGTACTGCGGATACAGAAGCTTTTGAGTTCCGACAGATTTACAGCTTGGATGTGGTTGTTATCCCAACGAACAAACAGGTGCAGCGTCGGGATCTTAATGATTTGATCTTCCTGACTATGGAAGAAAAGTTCAACGCTATCATCAAAGATGTGAAATATGAGGTTGAACGTCAGCGTCCGGTTCTTGTGGGTACGGCCTCAATTGAGGCTTCTGAATATCTGAGTCAACTCCTGACAAAAGCAGGAGTGAAACACAATGTACTTAATGCTAAACAGCATGATAAAGAGGCTCATATTATTGCTCAGGCAGGTCGCCCGGGTGCAGTGACCATTGCTACGAATATGGCCGGTCGCGGTACAGATATTGTGCTGGGGGGCAGCTGGGAAAATGAAGTTGAGCAGCTTGATTCCCCGTCTCAGGAACAGATTGACGAAATCAAGGCAGAGTGGAAAAAACGCCATGATGCCGTTCTGGAAGCTGGTGGTTTGCATGTGATTGGTTCTGAACGTCACGAATCCCGTCGTATTGATAACCAGCTTCGAGGTCGTTCCGGGCGTCAGGGTGACCCTGGGTCAACTCGTTTCTTCCTATCTCTGGAAGATGATCTTATGCGCCTGTTTGCGTCTGAGCGCGTTCGCGGCTTTATGCAGGCTCTGGGCATGGAAAATGGCGAAGCCATTGAGCACCGTATGGTGACTGGTGCTATTGAAAAAGCTCAACGTAAGGTTGAAGGCCGTAACTTTGATATTCGTAAGCAGCTACTTGAATATGATGACGTTGCTAACGATCAGCGTACCGTGGTTTATCAACAGCGTGAAGAAGTGCTGAAAAGTGAATCCATTGCGGAGATTGTTGACTCAATTCGTAGTGATGTCATTAACGATGCTATCAGCACTTTTATTCCACCTCAGAGTATGCCGGAGCAATGGGATATCGCAGGGCTTGAGTCTCATCTGGAAGCTGAGTTTGCGCTTCATCTGCCGATTCAGCAGTGGCTGGATGACGATCAGCAGCTATTTGAAGACAGTCTTCGAGAGAAGATTCTTGCAGAACTGACAGAGGTTTATCGCGCCAAAGAAGCTCATGTTGGTGAGAATACAATCCGCCAGTTTGAGAAACAGGTGCTGCTGCAGGTGCTGGATACTCGCTGGAAAGAACACCTGGCTGCGATGGATCATTTGCGTCAGGGGATTCATTTGCGTGGATATGCCCAGAAGAACCCAAAACAGGAATACAAGCGCGAATCCTTCGAGTTATTCCAGGATATGTTGGGCAATATCAAACATGACGCGGTTCGTATCTTAAGTCATGTTCAGGTTCAGCAAGAATCGGATGTGGAAGAGATGGAGCGCCGCCGCCGCGAAGTTCAGGCTGAGCAGGCTTACGAATACCAGCATGCTGATAGTAATGCACTGGAAGCTGAAGAAATGCCTGCTCCTCAGGATGAAAATGCAGCGCAACCCTTTGTGCGTGAAGGCCGTAAAGTGGGTCGAAACGAACCATGTCCATGTGGTTCAGGAAAAAAATTCAAACAGTGTCACGGTAAGCTGAGCTAGAACTGCTGTTTGGATGGTGGTGTGGTTATTAGTTGTCGGAAATAAGTCGACATTTTAAATTGAGGAGTGTGGTCATGGCTGTTGGCCCATCGGAATTGCCGGTTTTTAATATTATCTCTGGTGTGCGCTTAGGCGTGGCCAGTGCTGGGATTAAAAAACCGGGCCGCAAAGATGTTGTGGTAATTGAATGCCCTGCTGGTTCAACTGTGGCCAGCGTTTTCACGAAGAACGCTTTCTGCGCTGCTCCTGTTCAGGTTGCTAAAAAGCATTTGGAAAAAGCCACGCCACGTTATTTTTTGGTAAATACCGGTAATGCTAATGCGGGGACAGGCCCGTCAGGTGTTGAAAATGCAGCGAAGTGTTGTGCATCTCTGGCTGAGAAAGCTGGCGTTGCGGACTTCGAAGTATTGCCATTTTCCACTGGCGTCATTGGTGAGCCTCTACCGGTTGATAAGATTCAGGCAGTGTTGTCCGATGCTATCGCGGATCTTGCAGAAGATAACTGGCTATCTGCAGCTGAAGGTATTTTGACAACTGATACCCGACCAAAGGGTGCTGTTGCTACGGTTGAGATTAACGGTAAGACCGTCAAAATCAGTGGTATCTCTAAAGGTTCTGGCATGATTAAGCCAAATATGGCAACCATGCTGGGCTATATTGCGACTGATGCCAAGATTGATCAGGCTTTGCTGCAGCAGATGCTGACAATCACGACCAATCGTTCTTTTAACCGCATCACGATTGATAGTGATACTTCGACCAATGATGCTTGTATGTTGGTTGCAACGGGCGTTTCCGCAGAGATTAACGCTGATGATGCGGCTGCGGTTGAGGCTTTCCAGAAGGCCTTGGACAGTGTGGCACAGCCACTGGCGCATGCTATTGTTAAAGATGGCGAGGGTGCAACCAAGTTCGTTGAGATTTCAGTGACCCATGCCGGCAGTGATGAGGAAGCGCTTGAGGTTGCTTTCACAGTTGCTCATTCACCACTTGTGAAGACAGCGCTATTTGCCAGTGATGCAAACTGGGGCCGTATTCTTGCTGCCGTAGGTCGTGCGAATGTTGAACAGCTGGATGTTGATCATATTAATATCTGGTTGGGTGACGAGCAGATTGTAGAGAACGGTGGCCGATGTGATGCTTACACAGAGCAGGCTGGCTCAGCTGTGATGGCAAAAGAAAACATTACTATCCGTATCGATTTGGCCCGCGGTAATGCGTCCGAGACGGTTTGGACGACAGACCTATCGCACGATTATGTCAGTATTAATGCTGACTATCGCAGCTGATATTCGCTGTTAAAGGGTCTGCATCCTTTGTCGGGACCAAAAGCGAACGAGAGATGTTAATAGAGGGTGAGGTACAGATTAGTGGGCTTAAAAGCCAAACACACTAATAGGTGCCTCACTTTTTTTGTTTTAGAACTTTACGAAATACAGGTGCCCCATGCCCAAGCATCTTCATGTTGCCGCTGCCGTTGTACGTAACGAAAAAGGTGAAATTCTGATTGCTCGCCGTCCAGCAACCGTAGACCAGGGGGGATTGTGGGAATTCCCCGGCGGTAAGTTAGCCCCCTATGAGACAGGTCGTCAGGCGCTGGATCGGGAACTGTGTGAAGAAGTGGGTATTCGGATTGAAAGCGCATCCCCTTTGATTCGGGTTCATCATCGTTACCCTGAGCGTGTTGTATTACTGGATGTCTGGTGGGTCGAGGCATTTTCAGGGGAGGCATATGGTCGCGAAGGCCAGGCGGTTCGTTGGGTTAAAGAGGAGGATCTGATCCAGTACAGTTTCCCTGAAGCCAACAAACCGATTCTGAAGGCTTTACGTTTGCCGGATCACTACATGATTACGGGTGAAGCCGAAAATGAGAAAGAATGGCTGAAAAAGTTGCAGACAGCACTGAGTACGGGGGTGGAGCTGGTTCAGCTGCGGGCTCATAATCTGTCTGAAGATGAGTTTGCTAAGCGGGCGGCGGCGGCATTAGAGCTGACCAAGGTTGCAGGTGCCCGTTTAATTCTGAATGCGGATCCTTCGATGCTGGATCGTGTTGATGCTGATGGTATCCACCTGTCATCGGATCGTTTGTCCCATTACGCGAGTCGTCCGATACCAGTAACAAAGTGGCTGTCCTGTGCTTGCCATAATGGAGCACAACTTCAAGCGGCTCTTGCTCTGAATGCGGATTTGGCAACTTATAGCCCGGTTCAGGAAACAGAGAGCCATCCTGGAGTAGAGCCAATTGGCTGGCAGGCGTTCCATGACGCGATAGAACCGGTACCTATGCCGGTTTATGCGCTTGGGGGGCTGGGGCGTGCTGATATCCGTCGTACCCGAGGCCTTGGCGGCCAAGGGGTTGCAGGAATACGTGCGTTCTGGCCTCAGGATAAGGCTGATTAATGCTTCGTTGGTATCGAACGGATATAATTAAAAATACCCGCTTAGGCGGGTATTTTTTTGTCTGATATTCGCTGTTGAAAAGCCGATAACAGCTCTAATCTTTAGGATAAAACTCCATCATATCGCTGCTGGCTTCATCAAAGGCGGGTTCCCCGGCAATTTTATGACTTTCACTCGCCCACTCTCCAAGATCAATCAGGCGACAACGATCACTGCAGAAAGGGCGATGCGGACTTTCTTCTCCCCAGATTACATCGGTTTTACAGGTTGGGCATTTTACGGTGAGAGGTTGTTTCGACATCGTCTTTTATCCGTTGATAGTGCAGGGCCGATCTGAATTATCAGCCGTTACAACGGCTGAGTCCTGGGCGTGATTTTAACAGAGCAAAAGCGGAATGTGATATCTGACGCTTTGATTGTCTTTATTCACTCGGAGCAGACTCCTGTGGGCTCAAGGATAGATAGTACTTATGAAGTCTCAGGCATTCGGCATGCAGATAGCTCAGGTCTCGATCATTCACGATAATGTCATCTGCTTTATTACGCCGTTCCTCGCGGGATAGCTGAGCCTTTAAAATAGCGTGGACCTGCTCTTCGCTGTTTTGGTCTCTTTGGCTGGCTCGGGCGATCTGCAGATCTTCCGGTGCATCAATCAGGAGGACTCTATCGGTAAGCTGGTCCTGTCCGCTTTCAAAGAGCAAGGGGGAAACCAGAATGCTGTAGGGGGATTCAGATGCTGCCAGTTTATCCTCAATGCATTGACGGATAGCGGGGTGAGTCACGGATTCCAGCCATATCCTTTCTTCCGGCTGTCTAAAAACTTTTTCCCTTAACCAGGGGCGGTTCAGACTGCCATCGTTATTCAATACTTCCGAGCCAAAGTGCTGCTTAATTTTTTCTAGCGTTTTGGTGCCGGGTTCAACAACTTCCCGTGCCTCAACATCAGCATCAACTACGCAGATATTAAGAGTCTGAAAGAAATCGGAAGCAGCTGTTTTACCTGAACCAATGCCACCGGCAAGACCTATGATCAGTTTTTTGTTTGGCATAATCTCTTTATCTGTCAGAAGAGCTGGTTAGCTTTATGGTTTACAGAAATATCTGGACCATAATCGTGCGCACGGTATCAGGAAAAGCCAGGCAGAACCAGCCGGAAAGTGCCAGCGCAGGTCCAAATGGAATTCCGCCTTCGTGACCTTGATTGAATGCTTTATAAGCAAGCCCAATGATAAGCCCGCTCAGAGCACTCATCAGCAACATAGCCGGTAGCAGGCTGACACCCAGCCAGGCTCCTAAAGCCGCCAGCAGCTTAAAGTCACCATAGCCCATACCTTCTTTGCCCGTGACCAGTTTGAATAGCCAGTAGATTAGCCAAAGTACCAGATATCCGAGAGCAGCTCCCCAAATAGCCTCTGAAATGTTATCCGTTTGGTAGAGGGTCTGATAGATGAGCCCGGCCCAGAGAAGAGGTAGTGTCAGACGGTCAGGCAGAAGAAAGGTTTTGAGATCGATAATGCTCAGGGCCAACAGGACAAGACCTACGCCAAAAAGGGCAACTCCAGTGGCGGAAAAACCGAATAAAGTCCAACTGATAACGGCAAGCAGTGCCGAGGCAATTTCCGTAAGCGGATACTGCAGGGAGATTCGGGCGTTACATTGCTGACAGCGCCCCTTAAGCAGCAGATAGCTGATTAACGGAATATTCTGCCAGGCCTTAATCGGTGCTTTGCAGTGAGGGCAATGAGAGTTCGGCCAGGCAAGGTTGAAACTTTTCTCAGCTGTTGCTGGATCAAATACTGATGATTCCTGAGTGTTCGACAGTAGCTGACATTGCTCTGTAAGCTCATTTTCAATCATCAGAGGAAGCCGATAGATCACCACATTCAGAAAACTACCAACCAATAAACCTGCAACTAGCAGGAAGAGGATGGCTATTCCCGGGGAACTTTGCAGAAGCTGTATCAGTTCATTCATCAGAACAGGCTGCCCATTTTGAAGATTGGAAGATACATTGCCAATACCAGACCACCAACCATAACCCCGAGAATGGCAACGACAATCGGTTCCAGAAGTGTGGTCATACCTTCGACTGCGTCATCAACCTCTTCCTCGTAAAAGCCGGCAACTTTATCAAGCATGGTATCCAGTGAACCGGATTCTTCGCCAATGGAAACCATTTGGGTCACCATTGCAGGGAATACATGAGTGGTTTTTAGCGCGAAGTTAAGCTGCTGTCCGACCGATATATTATCTCGGGCCTGAAAAATGGCCCGCGAATAGACCCGATTACCTGCAGCTCCGGCCGCTGCAGCCATGGACTCTACCAGGGGCACTCCAGAGGTAAAAGAGGTTGAAAGGGTTCTGGAGAAGCGAGCAATAGATGATTTACGAACGATTTGTCCGATAACCGGCAACCGCAGGGTTAACGCATCAATCCGGTAAGCAAAAACCTCTGATGCTTTATAACTTTTAATCAGTAGAACGGGGATCAGTATCAGCGTTCCTATGATGATCCACCACCATTGCCCAACGAACACTGACAGGTCAATGACCACTTGTGTGATCATGGGTAACTCAGCATTAAAGCTGTTGAACAGAGACTCAAACTGAGGCACAACTTTCAAGAGCAAAATAAGCATTACAATGACCCCGATGGCCATAACCGCTATTGGGTAATAGAGTGCTTTTTTGATTTTGGCTTTAATACGGTCAGTTTTCTCTTTATAAATGGCGACGCGGTCAAGCATACGTTCCAGTGAACCTGAACGCTCTCCTGCTTCCACAAGGTTACAGAAGAGCTTATCGAAGTATTTCGGGTGTTTACGCAAGCCCATACTGAGCATATTGCCGTCAGCAACTTCGTTACGGATATTCAGAATAATCTTCTGCATAGCCGGGTTTTCCAGGCCTTCCGCAACCACATTCAGTGATTGAACCAGAGGGACACCTGCTCTGATCATGGTTGAAAGCTGACGGGTGAACAGGGTGATCTCCCTGGAGGTGATTTTCTTTTCTCCAAGGCCGAAAGGGGCGGGCGTTTTTTTGCGGATTTTTTCTGTCGCAATGCCCTGTTTCCGAAGCTGTGCTTTGGCGAGATTCAGGTTGAGTGCCTGCAATTCACCTTTAATTGTATGTCCCTGATTATCTTTGCCTTTCCAGCTGAAGACCTGGTATTGCTGTTGTATGTTCTTTTCTGGTTTCTTCGCCATCTTGTTTTACCTCCAGATCCCTCTGTTCTAATCCTGAGTCACCCGGTTAATCTCTGTCAGACTTGTGGCTCCGGCACGCACCTTGTCCAAGCCTGCTGCTCTTAGACTTGGATAGCCCTCTTGATGGGCCTGTTGACTGATCTCTATAGAGTTCGCTCCAGCCAGAATAAGCCGGGAAATCTCATGGGTAACCGGCATCACTTCATAGATGCCGATCCGACCCTTGTAGCCATTGTTGCAAAGCTCGCAACCTACGGGTTCAAACAGTTTCAGTGACGACAGTTCTTCGGCTTTAAAGCCGGCATCCATTAAAATCTGTTCAGGAACCTCTGTAGGTGCCTTGCAGTTGTTACAGAGTTTACGGGCCAGGCGCTGGGCGATAATCAGGCTGACCGAGGTCGCAATATTAAATGCAGGGATTCCCATATTATTAAGACGGGTCAGGGTTTCTGCAGCGCTGTTGGTATGCAGAGTAGACAAGACCAGGTGACCGGTTTGGGCGGCTTTGATAGATATCTCAGCCGTTTCCAGATCCCGAATCTCACCGACCATAACAATATCCGGATCCTGACGCAGAAAGGCACGAAGTGCAGCAGCAAAATCAAGGCCCACTTTAGGGTTTACGTTGACCTGATTAATGCCTTCCAGGTTGATCTCGACCGGATCTTCCGCGGTGGAAATATTGCGTTCCGGTGTATTCAGTATATTCAGACCCGTATAGAGTGTAACGGTTTTACCGCTGCCGGTAGGGCCGGTGACCAGGATCATTCCCTGAGGTTGAGATAAGGCTTTCTCGTAGGCATTTTTCTGATCTTCGGTAAAGCCCAGTTCGTCGATACCCATACGGGTGGAACCTGAATCAAGCACACGAAGTACGACCTTTTCCCCCCAAAGCGTTGGTAGCGTATTCACACGGAAGTCGATGGTCCGTGTTTTGGATACCTTAAGCTTGATGCTGCCATCCTGAGGAATCCTTCGCTCAGAAATATCCAGATGAGCCATGACCTTCAGTCGGCTGGTGATTCGATGGCGCAGGTTAAACGGAGGTTTCAGAGCTTCGTGCAGGATGCCGTCTGTACGGTAACGGATCCGGAAACTGCGTTCATAGGGTTCAAGATGGATATCTGATGAGCCCATTTTGATCGCATCCAATAGCACCTTGTTAACAAACTTAACAATGGGGGCATCATCGGAGCCGCTGGAGTAATCTTCATTAGCACGGCTGGTGTCTTCGGTGGAGACATCAAGACTTTCGATATCCTCATCTTCCAGGCGGGCCAGGGCCTCCTCATCACCTTCCAGATAAGCATCTACCGCTTTGGCCAATTGATCATAGGGCACTAGGATAGCTTCTGTGTTCAGACCGGTCTGGAACTGAATCTCATCAACTGCGGCAAGGTTGGTGGGGTTGGCAATCGCCAGAAACAGTTTACTGCCACGACGATAGAGAGGGAGCGCCATGTGATGGCGGATCAGCTTTTCACTCACCAGATCCTTTGGAAAGTGCTCACGATCAAAGGCAGACAGATCCAGGAAAGGGACACCAAATTCCCGTGCTGCTGCCAGAGCCAGAGCTTTAGGCGCTACCTTATTATTCGCTGCGGCATACTGGAGAAAGGAGGTTTCCTGTTTTTTGGCCTCATCGGCGATAGCCTGCGCGCGTTCCTCGCTGATTATGCCTTCCATGATCAGTCTTTTGGCTATTCCACCTAATGTCACTGGGCTCTCCTTAATCGATGTTGTTCAGCGGTTTGATCCGGTTGCAACAGGGTATTTGCGATGGGTCAGAAAAGAAATAGAATAAATAAACTTTTGATGCTTACCTATTGTAACAAAAGGGCTCCTTGCCTAAACTGCCTTCTGATATTCTACTGACACAGATGTTTTCCGAACACTGTTCAGGCAGGGTTCAGGTTACCACCTTATGGGCAGGTTTCACTAACTTAAGGATGATGAGAATGAAGACAATTAATAAAGCTGCAGCTAAAGCACAACAGGGTTTTACACTGGTAGAGCTGCTGATTGTGGTTGCCATTATTGGGATTTTGGCGGCTGTTGGTACGCCTATGTATCAGGATTACACAAAGCAGGCGAAGCTCACTGAGCTGGATTCGATAGTTGATGGTTACAAAACGGCGGTTTCCGTTTGTATGCAGATGAATGCTAAAACCGAGTGTGATGCCGGAAAGGAAAATATTCCTGCGGCAGTGTCAACGGGCACTTATGACACTTTGGCTACACTGAGTGTGACAGATAGTGTCATTACCGCGAAAAGTGTTGCGGGACTGGCCTCGGATGGCTCAAAAGCGGTGAAGCGTGTATTTACACCGACTAAGGTGAATGGCGGTCTAAAATGGACCGTGGTTGAAACCGAAGAGTAAGTCTAGCTATGCAACAACATCTGGCGAAACTATCCCGTTATCACCGCTGGGCAACCGAGAAACTGTTTGAGTCTGTTTCTCTGTTAACCGATGAGCAGTATCGTCAGCCGACGGATCTGTTCTTTAGCAGTGTGCATGGGACGTTGAACCATTTGTTGTTGGTGGATCAGTTGTGGTATGCCCGTCTTGAGGGTGTGCCTTATACGGTAAGCAACCTGGGCCATGAAATCGAGCAGGATGCTAAATCTCTTGAAACCGCCCTGTTAGGCCAGTGTGATAACTGGTTTAAAACCTGCGCGACGCTCTCTGAGCGCCGTCTGGCTCAGGATGTTGCTTTCCGTAATCTTTCCGATGAACCCTGTAAGCTCAATATTGGTGATCTGGTGATGCATGTGTTTAATCATGGGACTCATCATCGTGGTCAAATCTCTTCCGCATTGGTCGCTTTTGGTGTCCCTGTGCCTGAAATGGATTATTACTACTTTGTTCGCCGGTAGATAAGTTCGTTGGATTAAGATGCTGATCGGTATCGGCACAAAAAAAACCGAAGGTGATTGCCTTCGGTTTTTTTGTGTTCATCGAACTGGAAGGTGAAATCAGTACATCGCCTGCTCTTCGTCCATTACTTCTTTCAGTACTTCCAGGTACAGACGGTCTGCATCAGAAAAATCTTCCGGATCATCCGGAATTTTTACACTGGTTTTACTGCTGATTTCGTTGGCAATAATCGCTGAGGCATTCTGAGTGCCGTAATGCTTGCGGGCAACCTCCAGAGAGGCCGGGATAATCTCGGGGTCCTGCAGAAGTTTTTTAATGAATTGACGTAGTTCGTTTATGACGCGGGTTTTGTTCATTTCATTTGCGCTGCTCATAAGGGCTCCTTAGATGCCGTTCGCAATCTTATAATCGTTTTGCAGAATGCTTCTGTTGCTTGTTCTGTGGATGCGGCGTGTCACTGACTTTCTGTATCTGAAGCTGCCGATAATCAGAATTATATAAGCTGTCTGCTGGATTAAATAGACGTTTTTTTCTCAGGGTTTCTGGCGGCTGGTTTAAGCCTGCTTTAACTGCGCTGCCAGACCCGAAGTTGTCCAAGCCAGGCTTTATCATCCAGATGCTGCCTCAGTACTGCTTCAGACAGCGTAACCGGCAGGCAATCTGCCAGATAGAGGTCGATATCAATCCGGTTGTTCAGATAATGTAATACCAGCTGATTTGCCTGAAATTCTATGGGCAGGCTGCGCCATGCGTATTGAAGTTGGTCAATAATCTCTTCGCGTAGGGGGAGCAGTTCATCCAGAGGAGGCAGGCTGTTATCAGAGTCATCCTCGGCATCAATATGGAAGGTTACGTCTGCGACTTCCGGATGATGTTCCCGGATCATTTGTGTGACCTGAACACCGATCTGATGGCCTTCAGAGACACTGATACGGGGGTTGACCTCGATGTGAATATCAAGAAATACCTGGGAGCCCATCTTACGGGTTCGCAAGCTATGGATCGCTTTTACGCAGTTGATACTCTCAGCATGGCGCAGCATTTGACGGGTTTCTTCTTCCGGTAACGCGGTATCTACCAGCTCTTTGATGCTATCGGACATCAGTTTCCAGCCGATATGAGCAACCATCAGACCCACAATCAGCGCTGCAGCCTGATCCAGCCACTGAAAGCCGAGCATGGTTCCACCAATACCGATAAAAACGACAACGGACGAGAGGGCATCGCTGCGGCTGTGCCATGCATTTGCAATCAGGAGATCAGACTTAATCTTGCGGGCAACCCGCATGGTGTAATGAAAAATCCACTCTTTTCCTAAAATGGAGAGAGCGGCAACCACCAGAGCCGACCAACCGGGGATGGCAAAATTATCTGCCTGCCAAAGCCTGACCAAACTGTCATAAGAGATAGCACCGGCTACAGCAATCAGCAGGCTACCCAGCACCAGTGTGCCCATGGTTTCAAAGCGTGCATGGCCATAAGGGTGATCTTTATCCGGTTCCTGGCGTCCGTAGTGGGTTACAACCATAACCAGGGCATCTGTTAACAGGTCGGATAGGGAGTGAATGCCGTCAGCAATCAGGGCATGGGAATTGCTGATCCAGCCAATGGCAATTTTGGCGATACCCAGTACTGCATCCAGGGCGGCACCGATCAGGGTTACTTTATGGGCAGCTTTTGCCTGTTCCTGCAACATGGCATTTTCCTGTTAGGCGATCAGATCGTTAAGGTGTCGGAGGTATAAAGACAAAGAATAGCGTTTCCCCCCAGCTGGCTGTCCCTTAGGGCTGCAGCTGGTTGGGGGGGAAGCTTAAGCTTTGATTAAGCCTCGGCTGTTGAGAATCGGATTGGCATACATTTTTAACACGTAGGGACGCAGTGAATCAGGGATCTGCTGCAGGCGCTGATCAAACTTGGCTCGCTCCTGATCTGAGATCATCGGCTTGCCGCTGATGTGGTCGTGCCCGCCCAATTGTTCCAGTGCAAGCCAGTTGGATGGGTAGAAACAATAGTTATCCCAGATCTGGCGATCGATGTGAGCGGCTGCTTCATCGGCATCGGCAAACTCGCCGTTCAAAGGATCAGAGAAGTGTACGTGCACACGGCCTTTATAGCCTGAGATCCCTTTAACAATGCTATCGATATCTTCAAACTCAACCTTGGCGTAACTGCCTTCAGTTGCTACTGCGTTCAGCTCTCGCGCTTTCATCTCATCACATGGATCGTATTCATAGGATATGGTGACCGGCACGATATTCAGTTCATTGATCACTTCGGAAAAGGTCGGGCCTGAACCTTTCTTTTTCCGGCTCATGAAGAACATCTTAATGATGGCTGGGTCCGTGAGATCGATACCGTCTTTGGCTCTTCCCTCTTTCTGGGCGATCCAAATAGACTGATTCTCTTCCAGAAGAGAGAAATTGATATAACCGGAGAGCTGAGTCAGGGCTTTCATCATCTCGCGTACGCCCTTAACAGAGCGTTTTACGATAAAGCTTTTGTTCAGCCGCATCAGATCACTGATATAGGGTTTTTGCAGCAGGTTATCGCCAATAGCGATACGCACCGTATTAAGACCATGCTGATACAGAGCATAGTTGACAAACGCCGGATCCATGGCGATATCTCTGTGGTTTGCCACAAGAAGATAAGCCTTGGAAGGATCCAGTTTGTCTATTCCGGAAACCGTAAAACCATCGGTAGAATTACGAATCATGCGGTTCATATAACCCGCAACCTGACTCTGAAATTCATCAACACGTTTAATATTGGCAAACTGATTTTTCAGTTTGCGACGGATCAGAGGGCGAAGCAGAAAGCCCAAGCTCCGATGTAGTTGGGGAAAACGGAACTGACAGATAGCACTGATCAGCTCGGGATTGTTGATAACGTCCTGCACAACATCCTGTACTTCATGGTCGTAGTAGGGGCGAATCTCTTTAAAGTTATCGTTTTCCGTTGTGTTCATTGTCTCTCTGAGTCCGTCGTTTTCTATCAGGCAGACTGTTGGCCTCTGGCTCTTATTAGTCTTTACCCGTCGGTTCACTTTCGTTTTGATGGAATGCTTTGTATCAGAAGCTTAACCGGAAGTGGGGGCTGTTATCTGTTCTGTTGTGCTGAGTTTATGTTGAGTCTTTTTTGATCGGAGCTTATATCAGTTTGATCTCAGATTGCTCTGACCGCCCAGCCATTCTGCAAGGGTTGGAATAAAGCGTTTCAGTTCAAGAGTCATCAGACTGAAGTCGGTATCGAGCCGGGTCATTGGGTCTTCATCACCGTAGCTGTCTTTGGCCTCATCCAGCAGGTCATCCCCAAAGCGCAGTCGTTTGATAATCAAGTCTTCCTGCAGGATAAACTGGAGGCGCTCCTGCCAGTTGATCGCAAGCTTAACAACCTGCTTACCGGTTTCAATGTGGGCCAGAATCTCTTCGGCATCCAGTTCCTGCTGTTTGCAGCGGATCACACTGCCTTCTTCAAGATCAGAGCGCAGCTCGCACTGGCCATCCAGCTCCAGCCCCTGAGGGCGTTTACTGGCATCCTGCAGCCATTCGGTCATCACAATACTGGGGCTTTGTTCGGTGTTAAAGGGAACCACCGGTAAAGAACCCAGAGTCTGGCGCAGCAGATCGAGAAATTCATCGGCTTTCTTGGCGCTTGAGGCGTCAACGACAACTATCTGATCGGCCGGAGAAATATATCCCCAGGTGAAGCTTGAGCGGACAAAGGCCCGTGGCGTTAATTCGCTGAGAATATCCTCTTTGATTGAGAGTTTCTCTTTGCGGCCAACATGGCGATTTTCTTTGGCTTCCAGCTCTTCTACCCGCTCCTGAAGCGTTTCATTCACTACGGCTGCGGGAATGACTTTTTCCTGGCGACGCAGGCACAGCAGGATTGCCCCGCCGCTGATGTGGTGCAGCTGGCTGGCAGTTGCCGCTGGTAGTGTCCAGCCCAGGCGATAGGTTTCGATGCTCTTACACGGCTCAAAACGGAAAGCCTCCAACTGGGATTCCAGCTTGCTGGTATCCAGTTCGATCTCTTTGTTTAGCTGAAACAGCTGAAGATTTTTAAACCACATGCCGCAGGGCTCCATTGATTCGGGGCGCGACATTATCCAATAAAGGTCATCCCGAGGCCAGAGAATAGGTGATTATGTATAAGGCTTACAGAGTGTAACAAAACTTCAGGGTTGTGGAGGAGAAGTATCCATAAGGCTTTGCTGCGACACGGGTATTGCAGAAATATTACTGTCATTTAAGTGTAAGAAATCTGTCATCTGACTTTGGCAAGGTGTGCGCAATAAATATGAATAAAGGGCGAATGCCCACTACTGCATAATGATGAGCGGGTTTACCCCGCAGACGAAGGCTACTCATCTATGAAAATTGCTACGGTTACTCGGGCTACTTCTGTTGTTCTGGTTTTGATCGCAGTTTCACTGGCGGCAACCCTGTTCTGGGGAATGCAGAGACTGGATAGTGCGTTCTCAGCCACTCAGTCCTATACCGAACTGAAAGAAGAAGTTGCTCTGGACCTTAGACGGACGCTTCAGGAGTATCTGCAAACCGGCAATGCTTTAAAATTGAGTGCGGCAGAGCAGGAGATTGACCGACTGACCTCAGAACGTTTGGCGCTCTTGCCTCCGGCCCTTGCCCGAGATATTGCGGATTCTCTGAATCGCCTGAAGGAGGGGGTGACCGGTGAATTTCGGGGGGCTGGCAAACTGGCGGGCAATCAGAAAGGCTTGCTTTTGCAGGCTGAGAAAGAGATTGCTGATGCGGCTGATGTCATTTACGACTATGCCGATGAAGGTGAGTCCGACAGTCCTCGTGTCGCTTCCGGATATTTTAAACTGTTGCACCGCGTGAATCAGTCTCTTGTTCAGGTGAAGTATCTGCGAGAGCAGTACATGGACACGGCCAATAGCAGCTATCGTGAATCCCTTTTAGAGCAAGTTGCGCAGTTGAAGGCCGATGCTGATGAGCTGAATGCACTGCCTCGTCTGGGTGTCTATGCAGAGGAGGAAGTTGATGAGATGCAGGCCCTGATGGGATGGGGGGATGACGCTGAGTCGGAATCGACCAAAGTGGATCAGGGTGATGAGCTGATTAGCGGTTTACAAGGGCTTGTGCGCCGGTATCCGACAGAGCTGGATAATACCCTGAGTAACATTGAAGCCGGGGTGAAAAGCCGGGCTGCGGTCAATCAGTTAATTGCTGATGCCGAGTCGCAAATTTTGTCTGGGCAGGCTGATGTGATCGCCTATCGCCATGCCCTTGAAAAGCAGGTGAAGCAGATCTTTATCGCTTATGTGGGGTTGATTGTACTGGTAGCCGCCATTCTTCATCTCTTCCAGAGTCGGGTGGTTCTGAAAACCCTTCGGGAGCTATCTGATGGCATTGCCTCTCTGGTGCGCAGTGGTGAGATGCGTCAGATCAAGGTGCATAACCCGGAAAGTGAAACCGGTCAGATCGCGCAAAACTTCAATCACATGATTGAGACTATGCAAAGCCAGCAGCAGGAGAAGCACACACAACTGAATCAGGTTACTGACTCGCTGGAAGTGGTGCTGACCGATATTGATACCATCAGTAAAACGGCTAACGAGACCCGTGATTATATTTCCAAGTCCCACAGTTTTACCGATGAGCTGACCCGTTTGGCCAAGGATGTGGATGCCAGCTCCACTCAGGTAGAGAGTTTTGCCCGCGAAACTGCAAGCTTTATGGAGAACAGTCAGGTCAGTGCCCGTAATGTGGAACGTGCCAGTGAGCAGGCAATTGCCACGCTGTCCAGTGGTCACCAATCACTGGATGAGCTGATCACGGCGGTGGATGAAGTGACCAGTATTCTTGATGTGATCTCCGGTATTTCCGAACAGACCAATCTGTTGGCGCTGAATGCGGCCATTGAATCCGCACGGGCTGGTGAACACGGCCGTGGCTTTGCGGTGGTGGCCGATGAGGTGCGTAATCTCTCCATGGAGACTCAGAACTCGGTTACCAAAATCGGTGGGATTTTGGGGCAACTGAAAAATTCTTCCAGTAACCTGAAAAGCAATATGACCGATATTTCCGATGCCGCTCAGGAGCAGAAAGAGGCATCGACGTATCTTCTGGAGATGTCTAAGACCGTGCAGGAACATTCGGACAAGGCTGCCGATTTTGCTCATCAGGGGGCGAAGGTCGCCCGTAATCAGGTCGATCAGGTTGAAGTCTTTATCGCCAGCATGGAGGAGATGGAGAAACAGGCACAGCAGGCGGAAGATGTGATCCTGTCGGTGCAGACCGAAGTGCATGAGAAGGTACTCTGGATCTCCAATGCGCTGGGTGTTTCCCGCAGCAAGAAAGAGTTTCTGCTCTAACCTGCGTACCCTGGCGATGATGATAAAACCGACCCTTTTCTGAGAGTCGGTTTTTTTATGTTCTCAACAAAAGCCAAGGCTTGCAAAACAGAATCAGCAGAAAGACTTAACAAACTGATTTATCAACTTTTTGCCAAATACGGTGCATAAGTGACCAAATTGCTGCAAGGGGGTAATAAAGAGTATAATCGGCTGAATTTTGAATAAGAGTGTTGCGCACTGGGTTGCAACGCAGTGTTGCCGATAAAGGATTCCGATACTCATGGGTGAATTTGCAAGAGAAATTCTGCCAGTCAACATCGAAGATGAGCTAAAACAGTCCTATCTGGATTACGCCATGAGCGTAATTGTAGGTCGTGCACTTCCCGATGTTCGCGATGGCCTGAAGCCGGTACACCGTCGTGTACTTTTTGCCATGCAGCAGCTTGGTAACGACTGGAACAAACCGTACAAGAAATCGGCCCGTGTGGTCGGTGACGTGATCGGTAAATACCACCCGCACGGTGACAGCGCAGTTTATGACACTATCGTCCGTATGGCGCAGCCGTTCTCCATGCGTCACATGCTGGTTGATGGTCAGGGTAACTTCGGTTCTATCGACGGCGACAGCGCAGCAGCAATGCGTTACACCGAGGTGCGCATGGCGCGCATCTCCCATGAGATGTTGGCGGATCTGGATAAAGAGACCGTTGATTTCGTCGACAACTATGACGGCACCGAGCAGATTCCCGAAGTTCTGCCGACCCGGGTACCTAACCTGCTGGTGAACGGTTCCTCCGGTATTGCGGTGGGTATGGCGACCAATATTCCGCCGCATAACCTGACGGAAGTGGTTAATGGCTGTCTGGCCCTGCTGGATAACAGTGAACTGACCATTGATGACCTGATGGAGTATATCCCGGGTCCTGACTTCCCGACCTCCGCGATTATCAATGGCCGTGCCGGTATTCTGCAGGCTTACCGCACCGGTCGTGGCCGTATCTATGTCCGTGCCCGCCACCATATTGAGCGTGACGACAAAGCGAACAAAGAAACCATCATCATTACCGAGATTCCTTACCAGCTGAACAAAGCCCGTGTGATCGAGAAGATTGCCGAGCTGGTGAAAGAGAAGAAGATCGAAGGTATCTCTGAGCTGCGTGACGAGTCGGACAAAGACGGTCTGCGTGTTGTTATCGAACTGAAGCGTGGCGAATCCGGCGACGTGGTGATTAACAACCTGTTTGCCCAGACTCAGCTGCAGAGCGTTTTCGGTATCAACATTGTTGCGCTGGAAAATGGTCAGCCAAAAGTGCTGAACCTGAAACAGCTGCTGGAAGCCTTCCTGCGTCACCGCCGTGAAGTGGTGACCCGCCGTACTGTTTACGAACTGCGTAAAGCCCGAGAGCGTGGTCATATTCTGGAAGGTCTGGCGATTGCGCTGGCGAATATTGATCCTGTGATTGAGCTGATCCGTCAGTCGCCATCGGCCGCAGAAGCAAAAGAGAAACTGATCAACGGCAGCTGGGCACCGGGCAACGTGATTGCCATGCTGGAGCGTGCCGGTGCTGATTCATGCCGTCCGGATGAGCTTGAAGCTCAGTTTGGTTTGCAGGATGGTGGCGAGTACCGCCTGTCGCCAAATCAAGCCCAGGCGATTCTGGAACTGCGCCTACACCGTCTGACTGGTTTAGAGCATGAAAAACTGCTCAACGAATACAAAGATATTCTGGAAAAAATTGCTGAACTGGCCGGTATTCTGGCGGATTCTGAAAAACTGCTGCAGGTGATTCGCGAAGAACTGGAAGCGATCCGTGATCAGTACGGCGAAGAGCGTCGCACCGAGATCATCAGCAGTCAGCTGGATCTGACCATGGAAGATCTGATCAACGAAGAAGACATGGTAGTAACTATCTCCCGTAGTGGTTATGCCAAGTCCCAGCCGCTGAGCGATTACCGTGCTCAGCGTCGCGGTGGTCGTGGTAAGTCTGCAACCTCCGTGAAAGATGAAGACGTAGTTGAGCACCTGCTGGTTGCCTCAACCCACGATACGATTCTGCTGTTCAGCAACAAGGGTAAGGTTTACTGGCTGAAAGTGTACGAGCTGCCTCAGGCGGGTCGTGGTTCCCGTGGTCGTCCTATGGTGAACCTGCTGCCGCTGGAAGAAGGCGAGCAGATCAGTACTATTCTGCCGGTTCGTGAATACCCGGATGATCACTTTGTCTTTATGGCAACCGCTAAAGGTACGGTTAAGAAAACGGCTCTGAGCCAGTTCTCCCGTCCGCGTAGCAGTGGTCTGATCGCACTGGATATTAAAGAGGGTGACCGTTTGATCGGTGCTGCTATTACCAACGGCAGCAATCATGTGATGCTGTTGAACAGTGCCGGTAAGATGATCCGCTTTGATGAGTCCAATGTCCGTGCTATGGGCCGTACCGCGGGTGGTGTTCGTGGTATGCGTCTGCCGGAAGATGACGATGTTCAGGTAATCTCCCTGATCATTCCTCAGACTAATGAAGTGGCTGCGGAAGACGACGAAAACCCAGATAATGCTGTAACAGCGGAAGCGGTTTCTGCTGAAGAGAACGGCGAACTGTCTGATAACCAGATCTATATTCTGACCGCTTCTGAAAATGGCTACGGTAAACGTACCTGTCTGGAAGCCTTCCCGGTTCGTAACCGTGGTGGTCAGGGTGTGATTGCGATGCAGACCAGCGAGCGTAATGGTCAGCTGGTTTCTGCTATGCAGGTGAGTGATCTGGATGAGATGATGCTGATCACCGACAAAGGTACGCTGGTACGTACCCGTGTTGCTGAGGTGTCGGTCTCCGGTCGTAATACACAGGGTGTGACTCTGATCCGACTGGGTGCTGATGAAAACCTGGTAACCGCTGTTCGCGTTGATGAGCCTGAAGTGACCGAGGATGAGTTGGACGACGAGGCAGAGAATGCCGTTGCTCCAGCCGATCAGACCGATGGTGCTGCAGCATCAGACGGCCCGGCCCCATCTGATGATACGTCAGCAGATGATCGTTCTGCAGAGGATGACTCTGCCGAATAAGCAGAGATATCTCAGAACACCTTTCCGGCGAGGGCTTCCTCGCCGGAACTGTTTTATACCGGATGCGGATAACCCGCGTTGATAAGGCCAGAAGTTCCGGCGGCGGATTAAAACCCTAATTAATCACCGTCAAAGCAGTTGATCTGCAGGAGCTTCGATTTTGAGAAGACCCAAATGACACGTCACTTTAATTTTTGTGCGGGACCTGCGGCGCTGCCTGAAGCTGTACTGAAGAAAGCTCAATACGAAATGCTGGACTGGCAGGGACGTGGCCTGTCGGTGATGGAGATGAGCCACCGCAGCGATGATTATGTTGCGATTGCAGCTCAGGCAGAAAAAGACTTTCGTGATCTGCTGAATATCCCGGATAACTACAAAGTACTCTTTATGCAGGGCGGGGCCAGTAGCCAGTTTGCGATGATTCCTCTGAATCTGCTGGGCAATGGCGGTATCCCTAACTATCTGGAAACCGGTGTTTGGGCGGGTAAGGCGATCAAAGAAGCGTCCCGTTATGCTGATGGCCTGCATATCGCTGGCAGCAGCAAAGACCGCAACTACACCTGTACACCGTCGCAGTCAGAGCTGAATCTGTCTGACAACGCAGCTTATCTGCACTTCACCAGCAATGAGACCATTGGTGGCCTGGCGTTCGATTACCTGCCACAGACGGATGTACCTCTGGTTTGTGATATGTCCTCTGACATTCTGTCCAAGCCGCTGGATGTGACTCAGTACGGTGTGATCTATGCCGGAGCTCAGAAAAATATCGGTCCTGCCGGCCTGACACTGGTGATTATCCGTGATGACCTGCTGGATCAGGCGATGGCGGTAACGCCTTCCATGATGAACTACCGCATTATGGCGGATAACGACTCCATGTATAACACACCACCGACTTACGCCTGGTATCTGGCGGGTCTGGTGTTTGACTGGTTGAAAAATGATGTTGGCGGTCTGGAAAAGATGGCTGAGATCAACACCCGTAAGGCGAACAAGCTGTATCAGGCGATCGACAACAGTGATTTCTATGGCAACCCGATTGCCCTCGCGAACCGCTCTCAGATGAATGTGCCGTTTACGCTGGCGGATGCCTCTCTTGATAAGCTGTTTCTGCAGGAATCCGAAGCCGCTGGTCTGCTGAACCTTGCTGGTCACCGTTCTGTTGGCGGTATGCGTGCCAGTATCTACAACGCGGTATCGGAAGCAGCGGTTGATGCACTGACTACTTTCATGTCTGATTTTGAGAAACGTCACGGGTAAGTTGCCATGTCAGAAGTAAATCTTAGCGAAGCGGAGCAGCTTGGCCTGCTGCGTGACCAGATCGACAATATTGACCAGCAGATCCAGAAGCTGATCAACCAGCGTGCCCGTTGTGCACAGCAGGTTGCTGAGGTGAAGCAGGCTTCCGGTGCCGGTGATATTCAGTTTTATCGCCCAGAGCGTGAAGCCCAGGTGCTGCGCCGTGTGATGGAGCGTAACGAAGGCCCGCTGTCTGATGAAGAGATGGCGCGCCTGTTTCGTGAGATCATGTCAGCCTGTTTGGCCCTTGAAGAGCCGGTTAAGGTGGCCTTCCTGGGCCCTGAAGGTACCTTTACTCAGGAAGCGGCGCTGAAGCACTTCGGTCACTCAGCGGTTAGCCTGCCAATGGCGGCTATCGACGATGTGTTCCGTGAAGTGGAAGCCGGTGCTGTGGCTTATGGTGTGGTTCCGGTTGAGAACTCCACCGAAGGTGTGATCAGCCACACGCTGGACAGCTTTATCGATTCTTCCCTGAAGATCTCCGGTGAAGTGGTGTTGCGTATTCACCAGTATCTGCTGGTGGGTGAGAACACCCGTAAAGATAAGATCTCCCGTATCTACTCCCACGCATCTTCTTTGGCACAGTGCCGTAAGTGGCTGGATCAGCACTACCCGAATGCCGAGCGCATTGCGGTCAGCAGTAACGCTGAAGCGGCTCGTCTGGTGAAAAGTGAGTGGCACTCAGCGGCGATCGCCGGTGATATGGCATCTCAGCTTTATGGTCTTGAGAAGCTGGCGGAGAAGATCGAAGATCAGCCGGATAACTCCACCCGTTTCCTGATCATTGGTAATCAGGAAGTACCGGCTAGTGGTGAAGATAAAACCTCGCTGATGGTGGCGACCCGTAACCAGCCGGGTGCTCTGCATGACCTGCTGGAACCGTTCCACCGTCATGGTATTGACCTGACCCGCGTAGAAACCCGTCCATCCAAAGTGGGTGCGTGGAACTACGTCTTCTTTATCGATTTTGCGGATCATGCAGAAAGTGAGAAGGTTAAGGCGGCACTGGCTGAGGTCAGTCAGCGTGTTTCCGATATCAAAATTCTGGGTTCTTATCCAAAGGGCGTGCTCTGAGTACTCCCTGAGGTTATCGTGTAGAACGAAAAGAACCAGACGGGAGGCTTGGCCTCCCGTTTTGTTGTTTTGAGCCGACACGGATACTTGTCCTGACCCGGTACGGATAAGAACAACAAAACAGAAATAGAAAAACAGAAACAGATAAGTACAGACAAGCACAAACAGCTAAGGCGGAATAATTATGGCGTGTGATTACATTGAATTAGCAAATAAAGGCGTTCAGGGTCTGCAGCCGTATCAGCCGGGTAAACCGGTAGAAGAGCTGGAGCGTGAACTGGGTATCAGCAATATCGTTAAGCTGGCCAGTAACGAAAATCCCTTGGGTCCAAGCCCTAAGGCGCTGGATGCGATCCGTGAGGTCATGCCGGAGCTGACGCGCTATCCCGATGGTAACGCCTTCCGTCTGAAGCAGGCGATTGCTGACAAGCTGGGTGTGGAGATTAACCAGATCACGCTGGGTAACGGTTCCAATGATGTACTGGAACTGATCGCCCGCGCTTATCTGACCGCTCACAGCGCCTCTATGTATTCTCAGCATGCTTTTGCTGTTTATCCGATTGTGACTCAGGCGATTGGCGCACAGCATATTGCGGTTCCTGCTGTTAACTGGGGACATGATCTGGACGCGATGGCTGAGGCGATCACGGATAAGACCCGTGTGATTTTTGTCGCTAACCCGAACAATCCGACGGGCACCTGGCTGAGCGAAAAGGCTGTACGAGCGTTTCTGGACAAGGTGCCGGAGCGCATTATCGTGGTGCTGGATGAAGCCTATACCGAGTATGTGGATCAGCCGGACTTCCCGGATGGCATCAGCCTGCTTAAGGATTATCCGAATCTGGTGGTGACCCGTACCTTCTCCAAGGCGTATGGTCTTGCGGGCCTGCGCATCGGTTACAGCGTCAGCCATCCTCAGGTTGCTGATATTCTGAACCGTATCCGTCAGCCGTTTAACGCCAATATGCTGGCGCAGGAAGCGGCGATTGCAGCCCTGTCCGATGATGAATATCTGGCCAAAAGTGTTCAGGTGAACGCCGAAGGTATGGCGTATCTGGAAGCGGAATTTAAACGGTTGGGGCTGGACTATATACCATCCGTGGGTAACTTTATCAGCGTCGATGTGGGTCAGCCGGCAGGTCCCGTTGATCAGGCGCTGCTGCAGGAAGGTGTGATTGTGCGCCCTGTGGCGCCGTACCAGATGCCAAACCATCTACGTGTTTCTATCGGCACGATGGAAGAGAACCGTCGATTTATCGAGGCACTGGAAAAGGTATTGTCCGCTTCCGGTGCGCTGTCTGGACAGGGAGAATAATCCCGGGTGAAATCGATAAAGAAAACACTCGTAATCGGTCTGGGTCTTATTGGTGGCTCGCTGGCGCTGGCGCTTCGTAAAGCAGGGCTGGCTGGCACTATTATCGGCTGTGACCGGGATCTGGAAGAGGTCGATCTGGCGATTCAGATCGGCATGATCGATCAGGGTTCGACTCAGGCTGAGGACTGGATCGCTGAGGCGGATCTGATCATCGTATCGGTTCCTGTGATCGCCATGGAATCGGTCATGGAGCAGCTGAAGCCTCTTTTGCGCCCTGATACCATCGTTACGGATGTCGGCAGCAGCAAGGGTTCTGTTCTGCAGTCAGCTGTTAAGATCTGGGGGGCGCTCCCGGCAAACTTTATTCTCGGTCACCCGATTGCCGGTTCGGAAAAAAGTGGTGTCAGCGCCGCTCTGGTGGATCTGTATCAGAACCATAAGGTGATTCTGACCCCGGCACCGGAAAACAATCCACAGGCTGTTTCTGTTGTGTCTCAGATGTGGCAGGCCGCCGGTGCTGAAGTGCTGACCATGGATATCGAACGCCATGATGAAGTGCTGGCTGCCACGAGTCATCTGCCGCACATGCTAGCGTTTTCTCTGGTCGACACGCTGGCTTCTCAGGATGAAAGCCTGGAAATTTTTCGTTATGCCGCTGGCGGTTTCCGCGATTTTACCCGAATCGCTGCCAGCGACCCTGTGATGTGGCGAGATATCTACATCGCAAACAAACCCGCAGTATTACAAGCGCTTACGGAATTTGAGCAAGGCTTGTCACGTTTAAGAACCGCCATCGAAGAGTCGGATAGTGACGCCATGCTGGGTATTTTTACCCGGGCAAAAGCAGCCCGTGAGCATTTCTCAAGAATTTTGGAAAATTCGGCGTATATCCCTATGCAAAACAAGCTAATCAACTATCGTACAGCGCCGGGCACGGCCCTGAGTGGTCGTATTCGTGTTCCCGGTGACAAGTCTGTCTCTCACCGCTCTATCATGCTGGGCTCTCTGGCGGAGGGCGTGACCCATGTAAAAGGCTTTCTGGAAGGGGAAGACAGTCTGGCAACGCTGCAGGCGTTCCGCGACATGGGTGTGGTGATTGAAGGCCCTCATCAGGGTGAAGTGACGATTCATGGTGTTGGCCTGAATGGTCTGAAAAAGCCAGCAGGCGCGCTGTATCTGGGTAACTCCGGCACCTCTATGCGACTGCTGGCAGGTCTGCTGGCGGGTCAGGCATTTGATGTGGAACTGACCGGTGATGCCTCTCTGACCAAGCGCCCGATGGAGCGTGTTGCTAAGCCGCTGCGTGAAATGGGCGCTGTGGTGGAAACCGCTGAAGGTGGTCGTCCTCCGATGATGATCCGTGGTGGTCAGCCTCTGAAAGGTATAGATTATAAAATGCCGATGGCCAGTGCTCAGGTGAAATCCTGTGTGCTGCTGGCGGGTCTTTATGCTGAGGGTGAAACCAAAACCACAGAGCCTGCGCCAACCCGCGATCATACCGAACGCATGCTGTCGGGTTTCGGTTATGAAGTTGTGCGTGATGGCGCGACCGCTTCGCTGCAGGGTGGCGGTAAGCTGAAAGCGAGTGATATCGACGTACCATCCGATATCTCCTCTGCGGCCTTCTTTATGGTCGCAGGTTCGATTGCAGATCGTTCCGAAATCCTGATTGAGCACGTAGGTATGAACCCGACCCGTATCGGTATCGTGAATATCCTGCGCGAGATGGGGGCTGACATTACTTTGGAAAATGAATCCGAAGTGGGTGGCGAGCCGGTTGCTGATGTTCGTGTACGTTCTGCTGACCTGAAGGGCATTGATATTCCTCAGGATCAGGTGCCGCTGGCCATTGATGAATTCCCGGTACTGTTTGTCGCAGCAGCCTGTGCTGAAGGTGTTACCCGCCTGCGTGGCGCTGAAGAACTGCGAGTGAAAGAGAGTGACCGTATTCAGGTGATGGCTGATGGCCTGCTGGCGCTGGGTATCGAGTGTACCGTTTATGAAGACGGTATCGATATTGTTGGTGGCAAACTGGGTGGCGGTCGTGTTCACAGTCATGATGATCACCGTATTGCGATGTCATTTGCGGTTGCCTCGCTGCGTGCTGAAGGCGAAATCTTTATTGAAGACTGTGCCAATGTGGCGACCTCTTTCCCGGGCTTTGTAGAGCTGGCGAATGGGGTGGGTATGAATATTAGTGTTGAAGAAGCCTGATTCATCAGGCAAGAGGGAAGAAGATGAGTGCATCTGCACCTGTAATTACGCTTGATGGACCGGGTGGTGCCGGTAAAGGCACCATCAGTCAGATTATTGCCGGTAAACTCGGCTGGCATCTGCTGGATAGCGGGGCTCTGTATCGCCTGACGGCTCTTGCGGCAGAGCGTAAAGGCGTTGCTTTCGATGATGAAGCTGCGCTGGCTGAAGTGGCCCGTAATCTGGATATCGCTTTCCTGCCCGGTGCAGAGAATGAGCCGGTCAGTGTGATGCTGGATGGCGAAGAAGTTTCCAAAGAGATCCGTACCGAGGCAACCGGTAACAACGCCTCTATCGTGGCGGCTCTGACTCCTGTGCGTGATGCACTGCTGCAGCGTCAGCGGGACTTCCGTCAGGCGCCAGGTGTTGTTGGCGATGGTCGTGATATGGGAACGGTGGTTTTTACCGATGCTCCGCTGAAGATTTACCTGACCGCCAGTGCCGACGAACGGGCGCGCAGAAGGGTAAAACAGTTGCAAGAAAAGGGCATTGATGCTAAATTCCAAGCCATTTTAAGCGAGATACAAACTCGCGACGAGCGTGATATGAACCGTGAAGTGGCGCCACTAAAGCCTGCTGACGACGCTATCACACTCGATACAACTGAAATGTCGATTCCGGAAGTGGTTACACAGATTATCGATCTGGCTAAAGCTCGCGCTTTGGTCTGATTTTCTGTTTTCTATTTTCGGGGGGTGCCCAGAAAAGTGTCATAGGGAATATCTGTCCTTTAACTGATAAACGGATATTAACCTCAACCGGCGTTAACACTTCTGGGTGCAGATAAAATGAAGCCCGTATTTGCTGGTGATACGGAGACTGTGGTGACGCAAGCCAAACCCTTTTAAAGGTGGCCTTGTGAAGCCCTTAACTTGTAGATCACGTAGGAAAAATAATGAGCGAATTAAGCTTTGCTGAACTGTTTGAACAGAGCCTTCAGGAAGTCAACATGGAGCCAGGCTCCATTGTTACAGCAACTGTTGTTGACATCGATGGCGACTGGGTAACTGTACACGCTGGCCTGAAATCTGAAGGCGTTATCCCACGCTCTCAGTTCTTTAACGAAGGCGAAGAGTTTGCCCTGTCTGTAGGCGACGAAGTTCAGGTAGCTCTGGAAGCAGTAGAAGATGGTTTCGGTGAAACCCGTCTGTCTCGTGAAAAAGCGAAACGTGCTGAAGCATGGAAAGGTCTGGAAGCGGCCTTCGAGAAGAACGAAATCGTTAAAGGTGTGATCAACGGTAAAGTTAAGGGCGGCTTCACTGTAGACGTTCATAACATCCGTGCGTTCCTGCCTGGTTCTCTGGTTGACGTACGTCCGGTACGTGACACGACTCACCTGGAAGGCAAAGAGCTGGACTTCCGCGTAATCAAGCTGGATCCTAAGCGTAACAACGTTGTTGTATCCCGTCGCGCGGTTCTGGAAGCTGAAAACTCCGCAGAACGCGAGCAGCTGCTGGCTAACCTGCAGGAAGGTCAAGAAGTTAAAGGTATCGTTAAGAACCTGACTGACTACGGTGCATTCGTAGATCTGGGTGGTGTTGACGGCCTGCTGCACATCACTGATATGGCTTGGAAGCGCATCAAGCATCCTAGCGAAATCGTTAACGTTGGTGACGAAATCAACGTTAAAGTTCTTAAGTTCGATCGCGAGCGTAACCGTGTATCCCTTGGCCTGAAACAGCTGGGCGAAGATCCATGGGTGAACATCATTTCCCGTTACCCAGAAAACACCAAAGTAACGGCACGCGTTACTAACCTGACTGACTACGGCTGCTTCGCTGAGCTGGAAGAAGGTGTTGAAGGTCTGGTTCACGTTTCTGAAATGGATTGGACTAACAAAAACATCCACCCATCTAAAGTTGTTAACGTGGGTGATGACGTTGAAGTTATGGTACTGGACATCGACGAAGAGCGTCGTCGTATTTCTCTGGGTATTAAGCAGTGCACTCCAAACCCATGGGAAGAGTTCTCTGGTAAGTTCAACAAGAACGACAAAGTGACTGGCTCTATCAAGTCTATCACTGACTTCGGTATCTTCATCGGTCTGGATGGCGGCATCGACGGTCTGGTCCACCTGTCTGACATTTCTTGGAACGAAGCTGGCGAAGAAGCTGTTCGCAAGTACAAGAAAGGCGACGAGATCGAAACGATCATCCTGTCTATCGATCCAGAGCGTGAGCGTATCTCCCTGGGTATCAAGCAGCTGGATAGCGATCCGTTCCAGGAATACGTAGCTGAGAACGACAAAGGCGCTCTGGTAACGGGTAAAGTTATCGCTGTAGACGCTAAAGAAGCAACTATCGAGCTGGCAACTGACGTTACTGCTACTCTGAAAGCTTCTGAAATCAGCCGTGATAAGGTTGAAGATGCTCGCAACGTACTGAACGAAGGTGATGACGTTGAAGCTAAGATCGTTAGCATCGACCGTAAGAACCGCGTAATCAACCTGTCTGTTAAAGCGAAAGACGCAGCTGACGAAAAAGCAGCTCTGCAGAAAGTTCGCAGCCAGGAAGTTGAAACTGCTGGTCCTACCACCATTGGTGATCTGATCAAGCAGCAGATGGAAAACAACTAATCATTCCTGATTAGCTGAGATCCATAAAACCACCGCGAAAGCGGTGGTTTTTTTTGTCTGGGCATTTGCTATGAGCTTATCCGTAATCATGGGTGCAGTTTGTATATTAGCTGTAGGTCACGTGCTGCGTGGGTTGTAGTCATTTCAGTAACTGAATCACATTTATATTATTCAGATTAATAAAGTTGTTGGCATACCTGTTTTGGGGGGGCTACATTTACATCTGTTGCACTGCGGTAGCAGCGAAGGATCAAAACATTTCGGACGTTACGGACAAGGAGGGTGGCCTGTGGGGATTCGGTATAAGACGCACTTAGGAAGTGTGAACCATTCGTTACCTTCGTTGCCGGCAAAGGTCTCTGGCAACCTGTCTCTGAATACGCCGGTTGGTAGCTGTGTCGATCATTTTGGCAGGATTTGGTTAGCCGATACCGCTCATAACCGATTGCTGGTTATGGATGCTTCTCTTGAAACGGTTTTAATGACTTTTGGCACTGTAGGTTGTGGTGAAGGTCAGTTCAATATGCCTTTCCGGCTATTATCCCATCCCGAAAAACATCATATCTACGTCACCGATATTGGTAATTACCGCATTCACATCCTCTCCTACGATAAGGATAGCATTACACCTCTCTCTACTTTTGGTGATACGTCAGATGCTGATCTGAAAGGTCCCAATGGCATTGTTTATCATCAGGGTAAACTTTGTGTTGCTGATGAGTTTTATGAAGGCGCGGATGGTGTCAGTCGACTGGTGGTATTCAGCGATGAGGGTAATTATCTCTACGAGATCCATCAGATCACAGGCTATAAGAATCCTGTGGAGCTTCTTTGGCCTCAGGGCTTGAGTGTTGATCGTCAGGGGCGAATTTACATCGCCAATACCGGGTTTAATACGGTTGTCCGTTGTGATTGGCAGGGTAAAGGGGTGCCCTTTTCTTCCTCAGGTAAACCCTATATTGATGGTCTGGAGTTGGCCCGTGATGTCGCCATCATTCAAGGCAAGGTACTGATACCCGGTGGCAAAAGTAATGCCATCTCAGTTTATAGTCAGAACGGTGTTTCCCAGGGAACCTTGGCTGGTTATTTCTCGCCAATTCAACTGACAGAATATCCCCAGGAAAATACCTTTCTGGTAACTGAACCCATTCTTGCTTCTTTACAGTTACACCGGGTTAATCTTAAACGGGTACAGCGTGGGCGTGACATTTACCCTGAGGTTTTGGCGCAGGTTGGTGATGAACGTGATGGTAAAGGTCAGCTTCATTTTGCAACGTCTGCTGCTGGTGATATAAGCCCCGAAGTAGTCAGTGCTTCTGTGGTTCAGTCTCCAGGCTCGCTGCATTGGTTGGTTCAGCAGCAGATGGGCCAGCTGCAGAAACAACAGGAAAAGCTCCTGAAGTTCTCCGAAATATCAGGTATGCCGACTTGGCTCAATATGGGGCTGAACTGGCAGATGGAGTGGATGCAGCGTTGGCAAAGAAGCTGGCTTTCTCTGTTTATGCCGTCTCAGAATGCAAATAGTGATGAAAGTCTTTGGGTGGTAGATGCCGGGAACTATCAACTGCAATCCACAGGCAATTTAACGCCCAATAGCTTGCGTTCCGCCAGTATGCCGCTGTTGCCGGGCTCTTTGGGGATTAGCTCTCTGACACCGCTTAACCCTTTACCGGGGCAGTTTGACCCCGATACTCCCTTGCTGGTTGTCAGTAACTTCCTCAGCGGAATTGTCACAATTTATCAATACCATCCATTCTACCAGGAGCTGATTCCTTATACGGCTTTCGGTTCACAGGGCGGCGCACCCTGGCAGTTGAATAAGCCTCAGGGAGTGGCTGTAGATCCTGTCAGTCGGGATATTTTTATTGCCGATTCCGGTAATAACCGTATTGCCCGCTGGCGTCTTAATAGACTGGGTATTGCCGGTTTAGTGGATACTTTTGGCACTCAGGGGGATGGGGACAATGAGTTCCATACGCCATCAGATATTGCAGTCTCTGATGACGGTCTTTGTTATATCTCTGATCAGTTTAATCATCGGATACAGATAACGGATCTGGATGGACAGGCAGTTCGCCGTTTTGGTCAGCCGGGCTATGGCACAGATGATGACCATTTCCTTCTTCCTACCAGTGTTGAATTTGAGCAGGGATATCTGTTCGTCTCTGATCTGGTCAATCGCGCAGTGAAGGTTTTTGACCGGAATGATCAATGCGTGTCTTCTTTTGCCGCCTTTGGTGCGGATAGTTCTAAAGGTCAGCTATGGATGCCGTACCTGATGCATGTTCGTAATCGACGAATCTACCTGCCGGATTGTGCTTTGAACCGGGTTAATGTTTACCATTTTGATGCAGGAGATCAGGTGTGAGTGTTTTTACCAGGGCCTCGGCCAAGCGAAGAAAGGATCAACAGCAGCTTGAGCAACTGGGGGGCAGCATGGGCGCTGTTTCCGAAGCAGATTCGGAAGAGCTGCTTGAAACCATCAGGGATGTCATCCGGAAAACAGCGACTGAACCGAATGTGGATCGGAATGTTGCCGTTGAACAACTGAACCGGTTACGGGAAAAGCATCATAAGCTTCTGGCCGGAAAGTGCATTACAGGGCCTTAGGTAAGCGCCTCGGGCAAAGATTAGAGGGAATGTCATGGAAACCAGTTTATCAAAAATATCCATTGCGAGCCGCGCGTGGATGATACTGGGGTTGTTTGCTGTCGGGCTGGTGATTAACACCTTGCTGGATGCTT
>NZ_CEYNZH010000024.1:0-46472 GCF_982874595.1 Oceanospirillum sp.
TGCCTTTATTTGCCTCTTCGTGGCTTCTAATGGCACTGTAAAGCGCCTTTAACAGGAAGGTCTTGCCGGTACTATTTTCCCCCATAATAAGGTTGATCTGACCAAGGTTTTGTCCCTTAGCGTTCAGTATTGGCCCATAATTGTCTAAATTGAAATCTTTGATCATATCTCCACCCTATAATGGCTGCGCTATTTTTCAACTCACACACCAACGCCCAATAGCTATCACATTTATTTTTAAGTTGCTGGTATTTTAACAGGATTACTTCACCTTCGGCGGCAACCTGCTCACAAATCCCAACACCTGATCCAGCCACCATTTAAGATCGGTATCTTCCGCAAAGCCCTGTGCTTCTACGATCAGCATGCCTTTCATCGGTTTGCCGGTGAAATCCATCTCGCGGGCGTTGGGCTTACCCAACAGCTCTTCGTAGAGATCAGGGCCAGTGCGTAGCATCAGCTCATCTTTGACAACGCCACACAGCATATTGCCATCATGGAGAAAACACAGCCCGCCGAACATCTTCTTCTCGGTGATATAGATATTGCCCGTCAGTTGCTCGCGAATACGTTCCGCCAGGCCTTCATCGTATGCCATAGTATTTTCCCTCAGAGATCAGATCCAGCGATGTACCTGCTGACAATAGGCCGGAAACTGATCCGGAAATTTCTCCCGCAAAATGCGTTCTTCCGGTTTGATCTGAAACAGGGTCACATAGGCGATAAACAGTGGCAGATCAATCAGCACCGCTGACGATGCCCAGTAACAGCTCCAGGCCAGTAGCAGAAACGCCAACCCCAGATACATAGGATTACGGGTAAAACGGTAGATGCCCGTTGTCACCAGCACCGACGACTTTTTTGGTGCTAACGGGTTGATGGTGGTATGGGCTTTTCGGAAGCTATAAAGCCCCGCTAGATCACAACTGATACCAACAGCGCCAAACAGAATAGCCAGTATCAACCGCCACGGGTCATTCAAAGGTAAGGCGGGGAATACCGGTGCCGCGTAATAGATAGCAGCGGCAAGAAGCAATGCAACAACCGGTGGCGGGATTTTCAGCTCAAGGGCTTTCATAGAGTTTCTCTCAGCAGTCAAAAAATCACGCCGGATAAGCGTGGTAGAAGCCATCCTGAACCATCAGTTTCAGCTTAACGCCGTACAGGTCGCTCAGATGCTCGGCAGTCAGCAAGGCGGCTTTATCACCATCTGCGATAATTTGTCCGTCTTTCATAAAGATGATGCGTTCGATCTCCGGCACCACCTCCTGAACATGGTGAGTGGCGATCAGCAGATTCGTGCCCGACTGCACCAGCTCACGCATAGTCGCGATCAGTTCAAATGACGCCTGCAGATCCAGACTGTTGGTGGGTTCGTCAAAGATCAGGGTAGACGGGTTATGGATCAGCGCCCGCGCCAGCAGAAGGCGACGCTGCTGCCCCGTGGAAAGCCGCTGAAACATAGTGTCATTCAGGTAAGCCAGCCCTAACTGTCCGATCACCTCGTCTACCCGTTGTTGCTGGCTCTCGGTCAGCTGCAGATGATCATGCGCGCCAATGGCTCCCAATAGGCCGGAAGCCACCACATCCCGTCCCTTGGTATAGGGCGTGTAAAACTCCTGCAGATCCTGAGAGACCACACCCAGCCACTCCCGCAGCTGCATCAGGTTGATACGATCCTGACCTTTAATGAGCAGGCTGCTTTCCGGTTTATCAACGTGATAGATCTCACGGGTGAGCAGTTTTAACAGGGTGGATTTTCCGCAGCCGTTCGGCCCCAGAATGGCAACACTCTCCCCTTCATGCAGGGTGAGGTTGAAGTTTTGGAGAACCTTACGGCCCCCGCGAAATGCTGTGATATTGTTCAGCTCTGCCAGTGGCGTTGAGGGCATATCCGTACCGCCTCTTCCGGTGACTTACTATTCTGGGGTTGGTGTTCAGTTTTAGTGTGCTTTTAAGCGATAACAGGCTGATATTTATACCAAATA
Source organism: Oceanospirillum sp. (assembly GCF_982874595.1). Lineage (NCBI taxonomy): Bacteria > Pseudomonadati > Pseudomonadota > Gammaproteobacteria > Oceanospirillales > Oceanospirillaceae > Oceanospirillum > Oceanospirillum sp. The sequence continues at coordinate 1,989 of NZ_CEYNZH010000024.1, forward strand.
TCTTACCCAACACTTTATATTGTACCTAAAGCGTCACTGCGCACGATGCCGGGTTTACGGTTATTCTTCGGGTGTTGTCCAGACCGCAAACTCATTACCGGAGGGTTCTTTAAAGTGAAAGCGCCGCCCACCGGGGAAATCAAAGACAGGTTTAACGATCACACCACCAGCGGCCTGAACCGCTTCCAGAGTCCCTTCCAGATCCGTGCTGAAAAACACCAGCAAGGCAGAACCTGTGGCAGAATCCGACGCCATCTCGGCCTGATAAAAACCACCATCCAACCCCTGATCAGAGAAAGCGGTATATTGCGGGCCATAATCGACAAACTGCCAGCCAAAAACCTGCTGAAAGAAGACTTTGGTGGCTACCAGATCTTTAGCAGCAAACTCCACATAGTTCAGCTTGTGGTGCTGATTCGCCAACGTCTGTTCCATCTTTTGTTCACTCATAATCTATTCCTTTTATGCTCCATGTCGGTTTAACCCTCAGGCTCGGTTTTAGCTGGCTTCAATGGGTGTCTTCAAGCGCCGAAAGCAGATCCCGCAGGCTCTGATTCAGACTGGCCAGTGAATCACCATCAAGGCCGGCAATCAGATTCAGGCCATTCTCTACATGATGGGGCAATACCTGCTCGATCAGCTCAAAGCCCTTATCACTCAGCTTCACCAGTTTACTACGGGCATCGTCCGGATTGGGCAGACGCTCAATCAGACCTTTCTTTTCCAGCTGGGTCATACGGTTGGTCATGGTACCCGATGTTACCATCAGGGTGGAGAACAAGGCTGTCGGTGCCAGACAGTATGGCGCACCGGAACGCCGCAGCGTTGCCAAAACATCAAACTCCGGCTGATTCAGACCATGCTCCAGAAACACCTTATCCACTTTTGGTGCCAACACCGCTGAAGCCCGCTTCAGACGCCCCAGAACCTCCATCGCGGTCAGATCAAATTCCGGCTTCTCCTGCTGCCACTGGGCAATAATTTTATCGATGGCATCCGTGTCGTGACTCGTTTTTTTACTCATAGCTATGGGTTTCCTTTTAAATTTATCTTGACCTCAAGATAAATTATCGCCAACCTAATAATATCTTAACTTCAAGATAAATTGTTTTTCCCCCTGTGTCGATAGCTGCCGCCTCCCTGTCGGCAACCGCAAACCTTGCACGCCACAACGGGGATAACCGAGGTGAATTATGAATCCATTTGCATTGCTGTTACTCACAGCACTTGGCCCCGCCAGCTGGGGCAGCACCTATCTGGTGACATCCGAGTTTCTGCCGGAGGGGCTGCCCTTCACTGCAGCGGTGATCCGCTGCTTACCGGCGGGTTTGATCCTGATTGCGTTAAGCCATCTGCTCAGTAAGGGGCCAGCATCAAAAACAGGCAACGCCCAAGTTATACCCGCCAGAGGGTTATTGCCGACCAAAGAGCAATGGCCAAGACTGTTGTTGCTGTCGGCACTGAATATCGGTTGCTTTCAGGCGATGCTGTTTGTCGCTGCGTACCGTTTGCCCGGTGGTTTGGCTGCGGTGATCGGTGCGGTACAACCTCTGATTTTGCTGCTGATGATCTGGGCACTGCAAAAACAGCCACCAGGAAAAATCGCACTTATCGCCTGTATCACCGCCATTGTTGGCATGGCGCTGCTGATTCTGTCACCGACAGAGGGCGAAGTAAGCGGTGAACAAGTCAGCTGGGATCTGATCGGTATCGGCGCGGCTTCATTGGGGGCTTTGAGTATGGCGCTGGGGGTTTATTACTCCCGCTATGGTCAGCGTTCAAATCAAAACAATCAGAAAACACCCAACAGCACAGAACTCCCCCTGATTGCCCTCACCGGCTGGCAGCTGGCCCTGGGCGGTCTGATGCTGCTGCCCTTGGCGCTGATTCTGGAGCCTGCCCTGCCAGCCCTGACCACTGAGAATCTGCTGGGTTATAGCTATCTCGCTCTGTTTGGCACCCTGATCGCTTATCTGCTCTGGTTTCAGGGCATCCAAAAGCTGCCTGCGGTAATGGTTTCCACACTGGGGCTGTTAAGCCCGCTGACTGCAGTGGCGTTGGGCTGGGTCTTTCTTGATCAGGAGATTGAAGGCTGGGCACTGGCAGGACTGGTTTTAGTGGTACTCAGTATTCTGGCGGTGCAGCTCTCTCCCTGGCTACCGGAGCTCTTTAAAGCACTCAGTTCAGCACATAAGCACAGCAACAAGAACACAGTAAACGAGCACTAATAACGTCTATCAATACAGGCTAAAGAGGTAAGCACGATGACTTCGGTACAGGATGCAATTTTACAGCGCCGCTCTACCAGTAAATATCAGCCGGACTATGTGATCGGTCAGGAAACACTGACACAGCTGGTCAATCTGGCGGGGCATTCACCCTCAGCCTATAACCTGCAGAACTGGCGGTTTATCGCCGTCACCACACCAGAAGGGAAGATCCTGCTAAGAGAAGCTGCCTACGGTCAGCCTCAGGTAGAAGCGGCATCGGCCACCTTTATCGTATGCGGACAACTGGCTGCCCATAAAGCCTTGGAGCAGCGCCTGAGTGAGTCCGTTAGTGCCGGCATTATACCTCAGTCCATCGCGGATGGCTGGGTTGGCGCAGCCAGCCAGAGCCATGAGGGCAACGACCCGCTGCAGCGGGATGAAGCGATACGCTCCGCCTCTTTAGCGGCAATGACGCTGATGCTGGCAGCAGAAGAACTGGGACTGGCAACCGGTGCGATGGGAGGCTTTGACGGGGGGCAGCTGAAACGCCACTTCCCGCTGAATGAAGAGGATCTGCCGGTGATGCTGGTCACCATCGGCAAACCCGCCGAAGGCAACTGGGCACAGAAGGCCCGTCGCCCTGTCGATGAGATTCTTACCGTGATCTGATCCGTTTCGTCTCAGAACCAGCTACTAGAAATAGCTACTCCGACAGCGGCGAGATCTGATACAGCTCGCCACTGTCGGTAACAAAATAGAGCCAGCCTTCCGGACTTTGGGTCACATCCCGAATGCGTTCATTCAACGAGGTCAGCATTCGGGTTTCTCCGATAATGGCTCCTTCTTCACTCAGATGGATGTGATTCAGATGCTGTTTAGCCAGCGCTCCGGCAAACAGGTCTCCCTGCCATTCAGGAAAGGCTTCACCGCTGTAGACCATCAGGCTTGAAGGTGCAATGGAGGGAATATAGACGCGAACCGGATCAACCATCCCTTCTTTATGCTCGACACCCACGGAGATGGGCCCCCAATACTCTTTGCCCTGAGAGACTTCCGGCCAGCCATAGTTATTGCCCGGTTCGATCACATTCAGCTCATCACCGCCTCTGGGGCCGTGTTCAATCGCCCAGAGTCTTTCCCGATAGCTGTCATAGGCTAACCCCTGCGGGTTACGGTGACCGAAACTCCAGATCTCCGGCTGCACATCAGACTGACCGTAGAAGGGATTATGCCGGGATGGTTTTCCTGTAAAAGTCACACGAAGGATGCTTCCGGCATGATTCCGGCGGTTCTGCCCATTAGGACGCTCCCCCCGATCTCCTACAGAGAAGTACACATAGCGCCCCGGATCAAAAGCGATACGACTGCCAAAATGGTGATTCGCTGAAGTCGCAGATTCTGTCTCTACTAATACCTGCCACTGCTCAATCTGATACTGGGTAAACGTCTCGCCGGTCAACAGAAAGCGACTCAGCACCGTCACGGGACGATCATCATGTTCAGGCGATGCTTTCTGCGGGTAAGCGCTGTAGGTCACGTAAATCCAGGGTTCCTTCTCAAACTCGGGACTCGGCTTAATATCCAGCAGTCCTCCTTGCCCCTCAAAGTAGATATCCGGTAACCCTGTGAGGTAACGGGTTTTATCTTTAACACGGTAATACAAGCCGATGCGTCCGTCACGCTCGGTAAAGATCAGTGTATCCTGATCCACAAATTCAAACGCCCAGGGAAAGCGAATCCCCTCATGTATCTTCTCAACCTGATACGCTTGCCCGCGACTCCTATCGCTTAGCGATGGTGCCGCAAAAGCGATCGCAGAGAAGAACAACAGTAACCAACCCCCTGACTTTAACCTGCTCGCCATAAATCAGCCTCCTCCGGTACTCAATAACACCTGCCTGTCGACAACGTTTCCCAGAAATCATTCCAGTAATACCCTTACTAACCTTAGCAGATACTGTTATACCTTTTCAGGATGACACATTAACAGACGCTGCTACCCAGATGTCATTTGTACCCTGACAATCCAACCCGATCGCGCACCAAAAAGATGCACCAAAACCCGACAAAACACCAAAATAGACCACTAAAACCCAGTCAACCAGTAAAAACATCTAAAAAATCAGGCATAGGACTTGCATTTAACTGCTTACAACGTGACTATCGTTGCTCCTTATTACCCACCCCGGCGATCCCGGTGGTGGGGTTTTTTACGAGGCGGGCAATCCCTGCTAAGTGAGGTCATTATGTTATCTGCTTTGATGCGCCCTATTCGTCATACGGACACACTGTCTGTATTCAAACGTTATTACAGTCTTTTTGAAGGCTGCTTTCTGGTCGCCTTAGGTATCTGGTTTCTGAAAGCTGCCGGACTCATGGTCAGTGGCACCGCAGGTTTATCCCTACTTCTGATGCGCTGGGTTCCCGAACTGAGTTTTGGCCTGTTGTTTTTTATTATCAATCTGCCATTTTTTGCACTGGCCCTGAAAACCAAACCTCTGGCGTTTGCACTGAGAACCCTGCTGGCCATGACACTGGTTTCCGTACTGACCGACCTGATGATTCTGCATATTCAGCTGGAAACCCTGCCTGAGGTGATTGCAGCCTTTGCAGCCGGTGGGCTTGTGGGTGTGGGTTTGCTGGTGGTCTTTCGGGAAGGCAGTTCATTGGGGGGTATTAATATTCTTGCTCTCTGGCTTGAGGACAAATTCCAGATTCATACCGGTAAGTCTCTAATGTGGTTTGATATCGCTCTGCTACTATTGGCCGCTGCGACGATTACGCTGGAACAGATCGGCTATTCTCTGCTTTGTTTTGTGGTGATGAGTTCTGTACTGCGTCGTTACCATAAGATGAACCACACCTCAGCAAAGAATGTGAAAAAGCCGGTTGGAGAGCAGGCCTAAAGCCTGAACTCATGTCAGCCAGCACAAGAGAAACTAAATGCCAGAAATAAGAAAGCCCGTTGCAGTGTTTTACTGCAACGGGCTTTTTAGTAGCGGTTTGAGCTGCCGGTTAAGCGGCTACTAAACCTTTCTCCTGAATCAGAACACTTGCTGCAGCCAGTACCGCATTCAGGTTAGCAGCTACAGTATCTTCACTGATGGCAACACCCGCATTCACCGAATCACCAATCTTCACCTGTACGTAAGTGACCGCTTTCGCGTCGCTACCGGCAGACAGTGCATGTTCGGAGTATTCTGCGATCTGAACCGGCTGATCGATGTAAGCGGACAGCGCTTCGGTCAGCGCATGGATCGCACCCTTACCATCACCAGACAGTTCAATGGTCTGATCACCACAACGGATCACCGCATTCAGGAAGTCGTTATCGCTACGCTCCAGTTTGTAGGTTACCAGTTCAAACTGGTTCGCAGTATTCAGATAGTGCTGCTGGAACAGTTCAACAATCTCACTCTGCTTCAGCTCACGGGCTTCCGCTTCGGTGTGCTTCTGTACCTTACCGGCGAACTCAATCTGCAACCAGCGCGGCAGTTTCAGCCCCAGCTCAGCTTCCAGAATATAAGCCACACCGCCTTTACCGGACTGGCTGTTGATGCGGATAACCGCTTCGTAGCTGCGACCCAGATCTTTCGGATCAATCGGCAGATACGCCACTTCCCACGGTTTGGAGGCATCGTATTTGCTCAGACACTTCTTAATCGCATCCTGGTGACTACCGGAGAATGCAGTGTAAACCAGCTCACCGATGTAGGGGTGACGCGGGTGAACTTCCAGATTGGTGCAGGACTCATAAACCTGAATAATCTCGGTCACATCCGCCAGATCCAGCTCAGGATCAACGCCCTGACTGTACAAGTTCATCGCCATAGTGATCACGTCCATATTACCGGTACGCTCACCATTGCCCATCAGAGTACCTTCAACACGGTCAGCACCGGCCATAACACCCAGCTCGGCGGCCGCTACCGCACAACCCCGGTCGTTGTGGGTGTGCATGCTGATCTCCAGACACTCACGGTGTTTGATATTGCGGCAGAACCACTCGATCTGGTCGGCGAATACGTTTGGCGTCGACATCTCAACGGTAGCTGGCAGATTCAGAATAATCTTCTGCTCCGGGCTCGGGCCCCACTCTTCAACCACGGCATCACAGATCTCTACGGCAAAATCCAGTTCGGTGCCGGTGAAACTCTCAGGTGAATATTCAAGACGCCATTCGGTATCGGTGTGCTTCTCAACACGCTCTTTCACCATACGCACGCCGTTAACAGCGATGTCGATGATCTGGTCACGCTCCAGGCAGAAAACCTGCTCGCGCTGTACGGTAGAGGTAGAGTTATAAACGTGTACGATCGCTTTCTTAGCACCTTTCAGCGCTTCAATGGTACGGTCGATCAGTGCTTCACGGGCCTGAGTCAGAACCTGAACCGTGACATCGTCCGGAATCATGTTCTCTTCGATCAGGGCGCGTACAAAATCAAAATCTGGCTGAGATGCAGCCGGGAAGCCTACTTCAATCTCTTTAAAGCCCAGTTTAACCAGTAGCTGAAACAGTCGCTTTTTCTGCTCAACGGTCATCGGATCGATGAGCGCCTGATTGCCATCACGCAGGTCAACGCTACACCAGGTCGGTGCTTTGTCGAGAACCTGATTTGGCCACTGGCGGTCAGGCAAGTTGATGGTTGGAAAAGGACGATATTTCTTATGGTCAAAACGGCTCACGGTGAGCTCCTTACATAGGTTTGTCTGGTTATCGCGCCTTACAGTGTTGGCGGATTCCAGCCGTTCTTAATTCAGTTATCACGGGTTGTTTTGTAATCACTTTTTCGCTTTCAGGTTAAAAAGCGTTGGCAGGTGCAATACGCTGCCCTTAATCAGCTGGCTCTTGTGAAGCGCTGCATTGCACAAGGTGAGTTCCCTTTTGAGGTAAGTTCCTGATACGCCTAGCAATAAACGCTTAACAATAACAGAACGAGGCCCAGTGCTGCCAACGGAAACCAGTATATAAAAATTGTTCTGCATCAGGATTGCGAAAACGCGTCAAAAACTTTATATTTCGCAATATTATTCCAAATAAAACCAAAAGTGAGCAATTTTATTTTTCCAGCTAACTTTCAGGCTAAACTGAACATCAAGATTTACAATAACTCTGCAATTTTGCAGCACATTATTTAATGTGGGCATCATCTTTTAGCTACGCAACATTAAAGGAACACCCGAATGATCAAGCTCGACCGAACTGACCGACGTATTCTGGAAGCCCTGCAGGAGGACAGCCGGATCAGCAATCAGGATCTGGCAGAGAAGGTGGGCCTGTCGCCTTCCCCCTGCTCCCGCCGGGTGAAACAGCTGGAAGAAGCCGGTTTTATTGATCGCTATGTGGCGCGCCTGAACCGCTCCAAGCTGGATCTGAAACTGACCGCCTATATTCAGATCGCGCTGGATCGCCACACACCGGATCGCTTTGAAGCCTTCGATAAGGTGGTCAGCCGCTGCCCCGAGGTGGTTGAGTGCTATCTGGTGACAGGCCAAAGTGCGGATTACACCGTTAAGGTGGTCGTGCCGGATATGGAGTATTTTCAGGAGTTTCTGCTTAACACCATCACCCAGATCCCTGGGGTTACCGGTGTGCATTCCAGCTTTGTTATGAAGCGCGTGGTGGATACCACGGCTGTCTCCCTGCGGCATTTAGGCTGATTTTAAGGATCAGTAGGCTAACGGTAAGTAGCAACAGGCTAAAGGTAAGTACTAGGGATATCGAGCGCTGGGCTTGTGTTTGAGTACGGTTTTGGGTTTGAGTGCGGGAGTGAGCGCAAACGTCTTTGGCTCAGGCTTTTCTGGGGCAGGCGTGCAATTTAAGGTAGAATGCGCAGCCTTTTTTACACCCGCGTTTATGCTGTATTGATCAGCACTGTTTTATTTTCTTTTATCGTCAACGGAATCTGTCATGCCTGCATCCAAAAGCTCCGCCCCGTCTAAAAAAGTGAATCCCTGGCAGCAGGCTAAAGCCGCCAAAGAAAAAGCCATTAAAAAGCATCAGAAGAAGGTCTCCGGGCTGCACCCGCGTAATCCGCACCGCGGCACTGAAGGTAAAAGCGACAAGTACGACTTTGACCGCCTTTGTCAGCTGATGCCCGGCCTTAAAGAAAAGCTGACCACAACGCCCCGTGGCGATACCTCCATCGATTTCAGCGATCCGGAAGCGGTGAAGATGCTTAACGCCGGTCTCCTGTATCAGTTTTATGGCATTCAGTTCTGGGATATTCCACCGGGTTACCTCTGCCCTGCCGTTCCGGGTCGTGCGGATTATATTCATAACGTCGCGGATCTTCTGATGGCCTCCGGTCAGCGTAACGAGCCGCCTAAAGGTAAAAAGATCAGCGTGCTGGATGTTGGCACCGGTGCCAACTGCATCTATCCGATTATCGGCAGTCAGGCCTATGGCTGGTCGTTTGTCGCAGCAGATTCCAGTGATATCGCCTTTAATACCTCGAAACAGCTGGTGAAGATGAACCGTAGTTTGTCCGGCCGTGTGCGTTGCCGTAAACAGCAGGACGACGCCCATATCTTCCATGGCATTATCGGTAAAAAAGAGGTGTTTGATCTGACGATCTGCAATCCTCCTTTCCATGCCTCGGCCGATGACGCTCAGGCGGCCAGCCAGCGTAAGGTCGACAATCTGGCTAAGGACGATGCCGAGCTGAACGAAACCGGTAAAGCCTCGCTCAACTTTGGCGGCCAGCAACCGGAGCTGTGGTGCGAAGGCGGTGAAGTGGGCTTTCTGAAGACCATGATCGAAGAGAGTAAAGACTTTGCCGGTCAGTGCCTCTGGTTTACCAGTCTGGTATCCCGCAAAGAGAACCTACCGGAGCTGCAGCAGATGCTGGCGGATGCCGGCGTAGCGCAATCCAAGGTACTGGAGATGGCGCACGGCAATAAGGTGAGCCGTATTCTGGCCTGGAGCTACCTGACACCGGAAGAACATCTGGAATGGTCAGAGATCAGCTGGGATGTACCGGCGGATCAGGCACAGCTGCCCCGGGCAGAGGTTGAATCTGACGAGGACGCTGCAGATACTGAAGTACTCAGTGGCGCTCTGGACGACAATCTTGATGATGACCTGAATGACCAAACGCCAGAGGAGCTGGCAGATAAAGATCAGGATCAGAGCAAAGAGTAAGCATAGAAGTAAGAAGAGTAGACGCAAGAGTCGCCCTCATATCCGGGCGCTTTGATCGCACCCGGTTGATCCATTTCAGACCTGTTTCGTAAGCAGCTGAAATAAGATCAACCGGAGCGACACCCACCATGCAGGATACATCCTCAACAACTTCCCGCACTCACGACACATCAGAAGTAGTGTCTTTCACCCTCAGTTTCTGGCATCGCTGGGGCGGTTATACCGGCCTGATCCCCTTCGTGGGTCTGAGTCTTCTGAGTATTGCTGGTTTTAGTTTTGCGCCAGCAGCGCTGATCAGCTATGCCGCCCTGATCTTCAGCTTTCTTTGTGGCGTGGTCTGGTTTGTCAGCCTGAAACGCCCGCAAACCGGCCATATCGCATTAGTGGCGCTGGGTGGTATGCTCTGGAGCTGGTGTTGGATTCTGTTTCCCGCCATTGATTGGACCGCAGCCGCTGGCTTATCCTTCGCCCTGCTCTGGCTTTATGAACGTCGGGTGCTGAGTCGCGATTATGGCGATCAGTTTATACAGTTACGTCTCTGGCTCTCCTCCGGCGCAGCTTTAAGCTTACTGCTGGCTTTTATCCTGACCGGATAGCACCTCCACCATCTTCAGAAAGGGATATCGATGTCTGATCTGCAACTGCGTTATTTTCTGGCCTGTGCTGAAGAAGGCAGCTTTACCGGCGCTGCAGATCGACTGGGATTGTCTCAACCAGCGCTAAGCCAGCAGATCCGCAAGCTGGAACAGGAGATGGGCATCGCGCTCTTCTCCCGTATCGGCCGGGGCATTCAGCTGACTGCAGCAGGCCGTCAGCTCTGGGGCAAGGTTTACCCCCTGTTCAGCGACGTGGATCAGGCGATCCGTGAGCTGCAGTTTCAGGAAGGGGTTATCGAAGGCACCATCGCCATCGCAGGCCCACATACTGCCCTTTCCTACCTACTAACACCGCTTATCAGTCAGCACGCCTCAGAAAAACCGGATGTACGCTTTCAGCTGCATGCCCGCAGCAGTCAGGAAGTGATTCAACTTACCTATAACCGTACTGTGGATTTCGGACTGGTGCACAGCACCATGGTCTTGCCGCCAGAGCTGGATGGAGAACTGATCCACGATGAAAAGCTGGTGGCGATTTTTGCGGAACATCATCCCGCAGCTAAGACGCTGCTGAATGATGGCGAACTACCGGCCAACACACCAACCCTGCTTTTCCCCAAGGGCTATGCCCTGCGCCGGGCCGTCGATATCGCCTTTGCCGACCAGCCGTTACATGTCGCTATGGAGGTGGAAACCGTCGACGCCATGCTCAATCTGGCTCGCCGCGGATCTGGGGTCTGCTTCGCGCCCCGTTACGTAGCTGAACAGCAACCGGGACTGGCTTTCGCCGAGGTCAACAATCTGGATATCACCCTGTCGCTGATGCTGGTTACCCGCTATGGCAAAGCGATCCAACCGATCACCCAGTGTTTTATTGATCAGCTGAAAAGCTACTGTAACCGAAGCTAACGCCACTCCTCTTACACTCCCCTCCATATTCATAAGCTTGACTTATAGTTTATATAGTTTGCCCCGTCTACCTTCCCGCGGTTCTGCTCTCTAAACTGATCGTCAATTGGTATCCCCCATTCGCCATCAAGGACACTTTATGATCGATGATCCTCTGTTTTATCTGGTTGCTATTCCTGCGGTGCTGATCGTCGGTATCTCGAAAGGGGGAATGGGTGGTGGGCTTGGTATGCTGGCGGTGCCGATTATGTCACTGGCGATTCCGCCCTTTCAGGCAGCGGCGATTATGCTGCCGATTCTTTGCGCGATGGATCTGATTGGCCTTTGGGGCTTTCGGGGAAAATACGATAAGACCAACCTCAGGATTCTGCTGCCCGCAGCAGTGCTGGGGATCGTGCTGGGAGCACTCAGTTTCAGCCACCTGACCGAACAACACATTAAGCTGATGATCGGCCTGATCGCGACCCTGTTTACCCTGAACTACGCCTGGCAGAAACTGCACCGTAAACCGGAAAAGATCACTCAGGCAGATGCGGTAAAAGGCTCTTTCTGGGGGGCTTTGGCAGGTTTTACCAGCTTTAGTGTTCACGCCGGTGGCCCACCGATGAATATCTACATGCTGCCCCAGAAGCTGGACAAAACCCTTTTTGTCGGCACCACCATTATCTTTTTCGCGGTGGTGAATTTTACCAAGCTGATCCCCTACGTCTGGCTGGGTTTGTTTAACCCGACCAACCTGATGACCTCATTGGCTTTGGTGATCTTTGCCCCGGTCGGGGTTTACTTTGGCATGTACCTGCATAAACGGATCAACGATTTCTGGTTCTATCTGGCCTGTTACGGCCTGTTGTTTGTGACCGGAGTTAAGCTGATAGCGGAAGGGATTGTGGGAAGTTGATAATCCAGCAATCCATTGAAGTGAACGACTATTTTTTCACCCTATGACTACCCACCAAAAATGCCCACCAAAAACGCCCGCCAGTCATTATCTAGCGCCTGCATATTACTATGGCGGCGCGATTCAAGGTGTCCCTGACGATCTTCGGCTGAGGCAAACGGCCCGGTTTTGCACCAGTTGCAGTAGTGTTCGGATACCGGCTCACCGACGGGGTGGCTTGGCGGAATTAACTGCTCAATCAGCTGCTGATCGGGGTAGGAAGCCGCAGGCTTCACACTCCAATAGTAAGTGGTGCCTTTGGTGCCACGGATCTGTTTATCACGATCGACATTACGAATCCGGTAGCCATCAAAGTCGCTTTGCAGAAACGGCCGCATGCCCAGCAGCTGAACCGGCTGGCCTTCATGCTCCAGATCCAGATGGATACCGCATTCCAGATCCCACTGACTGTAGGGTTTCAGGTCTTTAGAGCTGATCAGCGCCAGTTGCGCCCCCTGGGGGTCAAGAAAGAAGCTGAAGGCGTGTTGCAGATAAAGGCGCAACAGACGACGGTTGAGAAGATTGGTCGTCAGGCCACCAGCCTGTTCAAATTCTTCTTTGCTGGTAAAGGAAGGGATCAGGGGAAACTGGAAAATCAGCGCATCAAAACGGCCTTTCAAGCTTTCAGGCCATGTCTCACTGTTGGTGATATCCAGACCGGTTACCACCTCACTACCCTGCTGTTTCAGCTCATGAAAGGCACAATCCTGATATTTACCAAGCAGTTCCGTCTCCTGATCCAGCACACTGGCCGTCACAGAACCCTGACAACCGGTGGTCTGCGCCTGCATCTGATTCAGTGACAATGAAAAGGAGAGATCGCCATCCCCTACGGTGAGAATGCGCCAGTTTGGATCGAGATACATGAAAGAGCCCTTGCTGAAAACCCCGCGCCCGTCAAAGTTATGACGTCAACGGACACCCGAAAAGGGCGGGATTCTAACAGCTATCGGGCAACGATGGGATAAAAGCGGATGTCCCAATCAGTAATATCTCCCTGCCAGTAGGGTAGCCATTGCTGATCGGCTTCGATCCAGCCAACTTCAGCGCGGTGAGGCAACAACATACCCTCAACATACTGATAGTCCGAGAAGCGCCCCTGCCAGGGCGCATAAATTGATTCGCCATCAGGGTTCTGACGGTAACGTTTTTCAGCCCGGACAGTGTCAATCAGTCCCTGATCGTTGAAGCTAAAGGTTAGCTCCACCCTCTGCCCCGCCACCTCAATACTTGCCAAAGCCTGGGTATCACCCAGGGCTTGCCAGGTCACCCCCTGAGAGGGTAGCAAACGGGTAGGATACCAAGGGCTTTCTGCCAGAAAACGCATCAGTTCACCTTCAGCAATGTCACCACGACCCTCTTCTTCCGCAACAGTAATCAATCCCATCACCTTAGCCTGTAACCGACCATACCCCTGATTGTAGCTGTCAATCACATAGGCATGGATACCGGGAGCCATAGCAACCTCAGCCTGCCAGATAAAACGCGGTGCATGCATCACCGCATCCTGCTGAGCAGAAAAACGCTTCCAGGAGCCCTGCTCAGGAGACAGATTGATCTGTCCTTTTTGCTTAAACGTGATATCGGAAACGAGAGCCTGTTGCGGAGTAAGAGCCGTCTGAAAAAAACGCTGAACGGGTTCCGGCAGGCCCTGCAGCTCTTTTTCGGGATCATACCGGATCGGCTTTGAGAGGGTTGCAGCCGACTCTGCCTGCAGTGTCGCGTCGGACTGATAAAAATCCTGCACCAGTTGCTGAGTTCGCCTTTGCCACTGAGACTGACAGCCCAACACAAATACGAAAACAACAAACACAATGGCAAAAAATATTCCCGCTGCCTTAACCCACATCCTTTGCGTCCTTATGATCCGTCACATAACAATCGAAGGCAGGCCAGAGCCTGCCTTCAGGTAGAACAATGATAGTTCAGATTAGCCAGTGGCTATCGGGACAACCTGAAACTTTTTGTAGCTTTTCGTGAAAAAGTTCTGCGGAACAGCCTGAAAACACGGTTATTCGCAAAACCATCACCTAACACCAACATACAAGGCGTCAGGAACAGCGTCAGTACCGTGGCGAAAGCCAGTCCACCGGCAATGGCACTGGACAACTGAGTCCACCATTGTGTCGATGGCGCGCCCCAGCCCAGGCTGTGTTCCACCAGATTAACGTTCACGCCCAGTACCATCGGCATAAGCCCCAGCACCGTCGTCAAAGCCGTTAAAAGTACAGGTCGCAGACGCATACAGCCGGTTTCCAGGGCCGCTTCGAAGGCTGAGAATCCTTCTGAGCGAATCCGGTTATAGGTATCGATCAGAACAATATTGTTGTTCACCACGATACCGGCCAGAGCGATAATGCCCATACCCACCATCACGACACCAAAGGGCTGACCATTAACCAGCAACCCCAGCAGAACACCCGCTGTTGAAAAGATAATCGCAGAGAGCACCAGCAATGTCTGATAGATATTATTGAACTGAATAATCAGAATCAGCATCATCAGCAGAATCGCTACAACAAAGGCACCGATCAGAAATACCATGGACTCTTTCTGATCCGCATCCTCACCGCCAAAGGTGACAGATACTGTATCCGGTAGTTCATCCAGACGACCTTTCAGGGCGATCAGGCGCTCGTTGACCTGTTCACCTTCTGCCACATCACCGGAAATAGTAATGGTTCGCTTACCGTCCAGACGACGGAGAATACCGGTCTTAGGTGCAGGTGTCAGAGTGACAAAGTTACTCAGCGGTACCTGACCGTAGGGCGTGTTCAGACTCTGACGATTCAGCTGATCCAGTGTACGGGCGTATTCCGGCAGGCGGATACGAATATCCACTTCATCGCTGGCATCTTCCGGCCGATAACTGGCCAATTTCAGACCGTTACTCACCAACTGAACCGCATTGCCGACGCTGGCAACCGTTGCCCCGTATTGTGCAGCCTTGGCACGATCCACTTCGAAGCGCCATTCGATACCGGGCAGGGCACGATCATCATTAACATCGGCAAAACCGCCCAACTCATCCATGATCTCACGGGTTTGCTCAACGGCAGAATTGATCTGTTGAGGGTCATTACCACTGATACGCAGCTCTACCGGCTTACCGGATGGCGGACCGCCCTCCTGCTTGCGGAATTCAAAAACCACACCGGGTATATCCTTGGTACGCTCCCGCATATCGTCCAGAATCTGATTCGCCGGACGCCGGGTTTCCCAGTCCGTAAAGCGGAACTGAATCACCCCGATCACATCTTCGGCCAACTGGCCACCAGCGGCAGCAAAGGAGCGGGCGTACATCGCTTCAACTTCCGGCATACCGTACAAACGACTCTCGATCCGCTGCAAAAGGGCATCTTTCTCATAAACCGAGAAGTCTCCCAGAGTACGCACCTGTAGCTGTGCGGATTCCGGCTCAACCGCGGGGAAAAATTCCACACCATGATTAAACTTATTATAAGCGGCATAGATGCCCCCCATCAGAGCCAGCATCAGTACCAGCGTTGTTCCGGGGAAGCGCAAACAGCGATTTAATACCTGACGATAGGCCTTACCTCCCGCAGACTGATTCTGAACGTGATTCATATCGATATCACTGACCGCTGGGCGCTCTTCTGCATTCAGTTTTTCACGCTTACCAAACACCTTACCCATCACGGGCAGAAAGATAAGAGCCATCGCCAGAGAAGCAAACAGACAGATCATCACCGTAGCAGGCAGATACTTCATAAACTCGCCCATCACCCCCGGCCAGAACAGCAGCGGCAGGAACACCATAATCGTGGTCAGGGTCGATGCGATGATCGGCCAGGCCATACGACTCGCCGCATGTGCCCAGGCATCTTTACGGGAGAAGCCCTCTTTCTGATGACGATCCGCCAGCTCTGAAACCACAATGGCGCCATCCACGAGCATCCCCGCAACCAGAATCAGAGAGAAAAGCACGATAATATTCATGGTAAAGCCCAGGGAGGACACCACCAGAATACCGGTCAGGAAAGCACCGGGAATCGTTAGTCCCACCAGGAAAGCCGCACGCGCCCCCATCGCAGCTAACATGATAATGAGCACCAGAATCACGGCGGTCATCACGTTGTTCAGCAGATCCGACAGCATGCTCTTCACTTCCGAAGACTGGTCCATCAGATAGCGGACTTCCAGATCCGGTGGCAACTGAGATTCTGCTGCTTTAAAGAGCCCGCGTACCTTATCTATGGTGTCAATGATATTGGCACCGGCACGTTTTTTAATCTCCAGCACAACGCCCGGTTGGCCGTTAATACGGGCAAAACCGCCGGGGTCTGTGAAGGTACGGCGAATAGTGGCAACCTCTTTAAAGGTCACAACTGTCTGATCAGACACCTTGATTGGCATATTCATAACATCGTCAAGGTTCTCAATAACACCTGGGATTTTCAGGGTCATACGACCCGCACCGGTATCCAGACTCCCCGCAGCGACCAGTTTGTTGTTATTGCTCACCAAAGCATACAGATCAGAGTAATCCAGGTTATAGCTGTCCATCGCCTGGGGATCGACGACAATCTCCAGCAGATCTTCGCGATCACCGGCGATATCCACCTCCAGCACTTCGGGAATACCTTCAATCTCCTGTTGAAGACGACGGGCGATATAGACCAGCTGTTTCTGGTTAATCGGCCCGGAAAGCCCCACGGAAAGCACCGGGAAAAGCGCTACGTTAATTTCATGAACGGTTGCTTCATCCGCCTCAGCGGGCAGCTTGGCCTGAGCGCTGTCAACCTTCTCACGAACATCCTGCAGAGCAGTTTTAGGATCAAAGCCCGCATCAAACTCCAGTGTTACAGAGGCATGTCCCTCACCGGCGATGGAGGTCATTTTCTTGATGCCTTCCAGCGAGCGCAGCTCCTGCTCCATAGGCCGCGCCAGAAGGCGCTCAGAATCTGCCGGGCTGATACCGCTAAGCCCCATAGAGACATAGATAATTGGAATAGTGACGTCTGGGTTCGCTTCTTTGGGGATCGTCTGATAGGACGCCAAACCACCAACAATCAGCATGATAAGCACAAAGAGCGTGGCCCTGCTTCGGTCCATCGCTGCCCGGATAATGGTTTCCATATCAGTTAGCTCCGCTCACTACCGCAGCAACAGGTGTGTCAGAAGCTTGCTCTGCCACCGGGTGGTCAGCACCATCAGCACTGATCACCGCCACTTTCTGTCCCGGCTGAACAAACCCACCACCCAGACTGATTACTGCAGCATTGTCTGGCAGGCCAGTTACCCAGGCCCCATCGGTACCCGTGCTCAATAGCTCAACAGGCTGGAAAACCACTTTATCCTGAGTGTTAACCCACTTAACGCCCAGCTCACCTTTGTCGTTGAGGCTTAACAATGCCGGTGATAATTTATGGGCAGAAACATTACCCAAATGCACATTCAGAGTCGCACTGGCACCCGCAATTCGCAGGTGCCGCGGATTTTCCAGCGTCACTTCAATCGGAAAACTACGGGTCGCAGCATGAGCGGCACTGGCGACAAAGCTGACACGCCCTTCCATCTGGCGACCATCAAGCAGAGTAATCTCCACGGGTTGGCCCACAGCAACATTAGCGACATCCTGCTGAGGCACCTGAGCGGTTACTTTAAGACGATCAATGTTGACAAGGCGACCCCAGACCTCACCGACCGTCATATACTGACCCAGCTCTGCATCCAACTGATCCACCACGCCATCAAAAGGCGCTTTAGGTACCGCATGGTTCAGCTGCTGCTGCGCCATCACGAGGCTGGACCGGGCACTTTCAAGCTCACTTTCAAGACGAAGAACAACTGTTTCTGTTTGCAGGTTGGTCTTGTAAAGCTTACGGGCACCTTTCAGCTCAGACTCTTTCAGACGCACACTGGCTTTAGCGCTTTGCAGCTGCGCCTGATATTCATTCTGCGACAGACGGATCAGAGGCTGACCCTGAGTAATTCTCGCCCCTTGCTCCACCTGAAGGGATTCGACAGTACCGGCAACCTGCGACCGAAGCTGAATACTGCGCCAGGGCTCAATCTGGCCCTGCAGAACTGTTTGACGCTCATAGAGTGTTGCTTTTGAGTGCAGAACCTCAACCTTAGGCACACTAATCGAAGGTTTGGAGTCCTCAGTCGCTTCAGGGGCTTCTGCCAAAGCCTTATCCACCCGGGCACTTGACGCCCAGCCAACGAAACCAACTACAGCAACGGCTGCAGCGACTTGCGAGAATGTAATTTTCACAGAATGCCTCTATCGTCCATAAATCGCAGTGTTATACCCCCAAAGCAGGGTATGAAAAAGATAACAAAGATTAACAAAAGCCAGTGACAAGCGTAACCGGATCAAGCTGATTTTTAGAGCAATTCATCCAGCCAGATCCGGAATAACTTTCAGGTAGATCATGACAAATATCACATGATCCGCCTGACCGGTTTTGCTTTTATTCCTCAATAAGAGCCGAGCAATAAAATTGCACCATTGCAGCCTCTTCCCAGAACGACCTATCATTCAAAAAATCGATAACCAATATAGATTTAATCCACTTTTCAGATTTTATTGCAGCGCCATAATAGCCCCACATTTCTTGTGATTCAGGGCGCTACTCATGCTACATCTGCTGATCATTACCTTGTTAGCGATTGTTATCGCAAAACAGCCACTCTTCGCTGAAATTGGCCTTGGCAGTCTGCCATTGGCGATTTTGATCGGCATGATCTCAGGCGCTTTTTTTCGCGGTCTCGGTTTTGCCGGAACCGACACAGCCCCCTCCAAAAGCAGCCTTTTCTGTCAGCAGAAACTACTGCGCCTTGGCATTATTCTGCTGGGTTTCGGGCTCACATTTCAGCAGGTGATTCAGCTGGGCTGGCAGGCTCTGATGATCGATCTGGTGGTGATCAGCCTGGTTCTTCTGATCGGTATTAACGTGGGGATTCGTTTTCTGGGAATGAGTCGGGAACTGGCAGTACTGACCAGTGTTGGCAGTGCTGTGTGCGGAGCAGCCGCCATTATGGCCACTGAACCAGTCGTTAAAGGTGGCCACCGGCAGGTATCCGTTGCCGTCGCAACGGTGGTGCTGTTTGGCAGCCTGTCCCTGCTGCTTTATCCGGTGCTTTTTAATGTTCTGCATATCGCACCGGAGCAGTTCGGTATCTTTATCGGTAGCACCGTGCATGAAGTGGCTCAGGCCGTTGCCGCAGGTCAGACCATCAGCCCTGAAGCTTTACAGACGGCCATCATGACCAAGCTGATCCGGGTATTGTGTCTTGCACCTGTGGTGATCGCATTAGGTTTGCTGCTGTTCAGGGACAAACTGACGTGTCATGAAGGTGCAGACCAAAGACGAAAGCTACCGGTGACCTTCCCTCATTTTATCGGTTTTTTTATTCTGGCGGTGCTGGTTAACAGTTTTTTCCAGCTTCCTGAAACAGCGCATCAGGCAATCAGTTTTATCAGCCAGTTCAGTCTGACCATTGCGATGGCAGCAATGGGCTACAACACCCGCTGGAGTACCCTACGACAAGCCGGTATCAAGCCCATTCTGTTGGCTTCTATCCTCTTTGTCGTCTTGATCGGAACAGGGCTGGGGTTGAATCTTCTACTGTATGTCTGACGGTCTGTTCATAGGCCTGACGCTAACCGGCATCAGCTGAGAATATGCCTGATCGGCTGCAAGGCTTCCGGAGGCTCTTCTCCAAGGGCTTCCGCCACTGAGATCTCATTGACCCGACACATCGCTTCCAACGGCAAATGATTTGCCCCTTCTTTGGTGAAGGGGTACTCCAACTCTTCAGACAGAGCATCTAACCCAAAAAAACAGTAAGCCACCAACGCGGTAAAAAAAGGCGTCAGCCAGAGTGCATTACTCACCAACCCCAAGGGCAACAGGAAGCAGTAGATGTATGCCGTGCGATGTGCCAGCAAAGTGAATGCAAAAGGTAAGGGTGTATTCGACAACCGTTCAAGCCCCGCCTGAATACCAGCCAGAGAAGTCAGATGCTTATCCAGCATACTTACAGCAACGGTATCCAACCCACCTTGTTGATGCACTTTGGCGATAATTGCGGTCATCTCCCTGAGAATCGCATCTGATGGATTCGCTGTCGCCATGAGCCGGGCGGTGGTCTTTGCATCAAGCAGATCTGCGATAGCCGGGCCGGAATCTGAGCCAGGGCGTAAACTCTGGCAAAGCGTGTGCGAAAAGGCAGCGGTCAGTTTCAAGAGAGGTTTACGGGATTCTTCCGGCAGCAAAAGCAATTCTGTGGCCCTGCCAATCGCGCGGGTTTCATAAACAAGACTGCCCCATAATTTACGCCCTTCCCACCAACGATCGTAGGCTGCGTTATTGCGAAAGCCCAGAAACAGCGACAGTGCGATACCCAATAAGGTAAAAGGAGTCAGGCTGAATTCAGGCAGTTCAACGGTGTGATACTGATAGATCAGAACGATGCCGGATGAAAACAGCGCTAATAGGATCATCTGCGGCAAAACCCGGGGAACAACAGAGCCCCGCATCGTCAGCAATAACGTAAGAAATCCGGCTCTTTTATGAATAATCACGACGCATCCTCAACCCGGCAGTAACCTAAAGAGCCAGCATCTTAGCACTAAACACAAGGTAGCCCTATGTCAGACGCTGAAGCAGTTTAACCTTCAGGAAAGATGCTGTACCGTGAGCCAACACTTTTATCATTAAGGCTGACTATGCCACGGATTGCTATCTTTGCGGATATCCAGAATATTTATTACACCACCCGACAAGCCTACGGGCGCTCTTTTGATTACCGGCGCTTCTGGCAGAAGATACAGCACGAGGGCGACATTGTGCACGCCACCGCTTACGCCATCAGCAGTCAGGATATCGGCCAACAAAAATTTCAGCAGGCGCTAAAACATATTGGCTTTGAGGTTAAGCTCAAGCCCTTTATCCAGCGTAGTGATGGTTCAGCCAAGGGTGACTGGGATGTCGGTATCACCTTAGACCTGTATGAACAGGCATCCGACGCGGACAAGGTGATTCTGCTTTCCGGTGATGGTGATTTTGATCAGCTGCTGGAGCGGGTAAAGCACAGATTTGGCACACAAACAGAGGTTTATGGTGTTCCATCCCTGACCGCGAACAGCCTGATTCAGAGTTGCGACCGGTTTAATGGGATAGATAATCACCTTCTTGTTGGTGGGTAATAGGCCGAAAAAAGCCCTGTTACCTCAAGTGATAACAGGGCGCTTGTCAACCAAGCGAGGACACCACCGACTACCGTAATCCACTCAGCTGGCGTTCAATATCAGAGAACACCTGATCATAAATACCGACAAGGGCTTCCCGGTCTCTACTCTCTTTTGACCAGCGTCCCTCTTCAGCTAAATCGATCGCTTTCTGTTCAATATCCGACAGGTTACGAATCTCAATCGGTTTGCCGTTCAGAATCGCATTAACATCAGCACGAGCCTTCTGCGCGCTACGCAGAAGTTTCATAGAGCCGCTCATCACATCCGCCAGCTGATTGATCTGATTAGCCTGATGATCAACGGCATTAGCCGACTCTGCAGACTGTTTCAGTGTTTCACCAAAGATACCCGAAGTCTCTCGCGCCTCATCAACTGCCACGCGCAGAGCTTCAAATCGGGTTGCCATGGAAGACAGCGTATCCATCATAATTTTAATGGAAGAGGATATCTGCTGAGCAGTCCCCTGAGACTGATCCGCGAGACTTCGTACTTCATCTGCAACGACAGCAAAGCCCCGTCCGACTTCTCCGGCCCGGGCTGCTTCAATGGCAGCATTCAATGCCAACAGATTGGTCTGCGAAGCCAGTTCATCAATCTGTGAACTTCGATTACGGATATCTGCCGCGGCATCTGTCAGAGCCTGCAAGGCTGAGAAACTCGATTCCGCCGACTGCCCTGCTTCCATCAAAGCCTGCGACATTTTCTCTGCAGCATCCACCATCTCTTGCGCTGTCTCAGAGAAATTGTGCGAGAAACTGGCGATATGCCCCGCTTGCTCATTCACATTCTCCAGTGTTGCATTGGTGGTATCCATTGCCGAAGACATGCCCCGCTCTGACCGAAGAAAGATACGTGACAGCAGGGATTCCCGGTCGACAATCTCCTGAGTTC
This sequence comes from Oceanospirillum sp., assembly GCF_982874595.1. Taxonomy (NCBI): domain Bacteria; kingdom Pseudomonadati; phylum Pseudomonadota; class Gammaproteobacteria; order Oceanospirillales; family Oceanospirillaceae; genus Oceanospirillum; species Oceanospirillum sp. The sequence continues at coordinate 23,902 of NZ_CEYNZH010000024.1, forward strand.
TGTGTACCTCATCCAGTACCAGCTGGATTTCTGACAACACACTCCGGAAGGTGCCATGCAAGCCGGTCACCTGAAGTTTACGAAAATAGTGACCGTTGCCCGAGGCCTGAATCGCCCCGAGAATCTCACGGAAGGCGGTTTCGGTCTGATCCAGTGCAGAATTAATACTAATGCGTAGCTGGTCCAGTTCAGGATCAGCCATAGACTGCGGCAAACGCTGCTCCAGTTGCCCGTCAGCAACCTTTTCAAAAAGTGTTCGGATCTGGGTGACTTCGGGATTCTTACGGGGATTAAATGCCAGACCAACTAGCCAGACTGCAGCCAGAAGGCCGGAAATCATGGCCGCTGACGAAAACCATAACGAAAGCACACTGCCCGCAATCAGAAGAATTGCCGGTAAAAGATAACGACTAGATTGTGAGAACCAGTTCTTCATAACTTTTACCCTCCTGTTTCAATACATTGTTCAGCAGCTGAAGACCAGCATCCAAAGCACTTTTGGAACCCGCAGCCTTCTCTGCAGCGAGGAGCTGCTCATAAACAGGTTCAATAGCCTCTATCGCTTCACGACGGGGACAACGGCGTACAGAGGTATAACCGTTAGGCTGCCCATTCGGGCCAATATCCGGTGTCATATGGGCAAGCACCCAGTAGAAACTGCCGTCTTTACTCATGTTCTTCACATAAGCAAAAAACTCCTCACCGTTCTGGATTGTATCCCAAGCCAGTTTGAAAGTTGTTCGGGGCATATCGGGGTGACGAATGATGTTGTGCTGAACACCTAACAGTTCCTGCTCGGTGTATCCGGAAAATTCAATAAAGATCGGATTGCAGTAGGTAATTCTGCCTTTAGCATCAGTTTTAGAGACAATAAAATCTTCCTGACGCATTTTTCGTTCGATCTGTGTGGGCTGGATCGATTTCGATTTCAAAGTAACCTCACTTCTTTTACCCGACTCTTAGAATCGGTCCTGATTGGTCGCCTGAAGGGTTGTACTGAATTAGGGGGCCGAAGCTGGAGCCACGGAAAGTCATATCAGGGGATACAAAAGGAAAGCAAGAAAAATTAAAACCGTTGCCGTCCCTGCAAATCAGAACATAGCTTCCGTTGCCGATGAAACCAGCAGACTATGCCCGCCCCATTGGGCAGGCATTAAACTATCTGAGCCTCTAAGAAGCAACGTTAATGTCATATTTCTTAAGTAAAAACTGATTCAGGAACCTGCCGCCTGTTAACGGGCAAGGGCCTGAAATCATTCAGGCTGCCTTATGACTACCTTCCCCCGGAACCATCGCTTCTGCAGAAACAACGGGAGCCGCATTCTGAATCGGTGTCGTCTCTGAAGTCACAGGTGCGTGAGCGCGCTCATTCACTTTGTCACTTAAAAAGATAAAAACACCCAGAGCGATCAGCAGAAAGGCGGTACTGGTAATAATCGCCACCGGATAATAGAGGTTACCAGCCAGATCAAACTGACTGTATTTGATCACCATAATCAGCCCTTCCAGAGACAAGGCCACACAAACTGTTCCGATAAAGCGGGGAATAGTCCGCTTTAAAGCAGCGACCGGGTCTTCGTCTTCTGCTTCTTCACCGGAGTACTCCTTATGAATCACCAGTGCAAGCTCGAATACAGCCAAGGCGATCACCCCGGTATTGATACTGCCCAGGAAAATCTGCATAAAACCGATGCCCTTAAGCAGATCATCAACAATGTCAAAAATCAGCGAGATTACAATTGAAAGGGCGAGCACCAGGAAAATAGCAGAGAATAATTTGGCGAAATAGGAGCGGATCAAAAGATTTGTTCGGGAATTCATCAGGGCACCTTGTTATTCAACTTAAGTCTTAAGTCCGGGTACCCTAACAAGTTGATCGGAAAAAGAAAAAATCTCATTCAGTTAAAGGTTTAAACGGCTCAGGCCAAATTAACCCCATGATATAAAAGGCATTACAATAAAAACCCAACAAATCAGTCAGTTATAAAAGCTGCGCTAAAACACAACTTAAGAACTGGCCGGTCACCTTCAACCCCCTCCGGGTGATATCCGCAAACTCAGGGATACATCAGATGTACAATTGTCTTCTTGATTGACCTGAGACCTTCCTGCAACTCTTTGATAGTCACCGATCCTAATGCTATCCGCAGCGCATGAGGAACATGTGCACTGATCGTAAAGGGCTCTGCAGTTGAAACCAGCACCCTTTCCCGTTTCAATCCAGCTACAACCTGATCGGCTCTTACCTCTTCCGGCAGCGGCAACCAAAGATGATAAGCATTCGGATGGCCAGTTAGATCAAAGTCAGCCAGTTCATCGTTTGCCATGTTTTGCCGGATAGCAGCATCCAGACGTTTGCCGGACTCAAGCCGCGATAATGTCCCATCCTGAATCCACTGGCAGACCAAGGCGACCATAAGAGCAGGCGTATTCCAGATACTGATCCGTATGGCTCTTTCCAGCCGGGGGATCCATTCTTCCGGAGCCGCCACATAACCAACCCTTAAGCCGGTTGCCGCACTTTTTGAAAACCCGGAAACGTAGAGGGTGCGCTCAGGAGCCAGCGAGACGATGGGGGCCGGCGCCCCCTCATGCAAAAATGCATAGACACCATCTTCAATGATGATCAGATCATGTTTGCGGGCTACCGCTACCAGGCTTTCTCTTTCGGAATGCGATAGCACCCAGCCCATCGGATTGTGCAGCGTCGGCATTAGATAAAGCCCACAGACCCGTCTGCGGGCGCATAGCTGCTCCAGAACCGATAGATCAGGGCCGGATGCCTTCGCTGGAATAGCAACTAACTCAATTCCACGCTCTTCAGCAGCAACCTTAAAACCCGAATAGGTGAACTGATCTGCGGCAATCACGTCACCGGGTTTAAAGAGGGATTCAAGGGCCACTGACAACCCGTGCTGAGCACCGGAAACGATCAACAACTGCTCCGGCTTCACAAACACACCGTGCCGCTGGATATACGCTGAAATGATGCGTCTGTCGCGCATTCGCCCACCGTGAGGCTGATAATGCAGTAACGCCTCAAGCTCTCCGGAAGCCGCCAGCTGTCTGAGCCCCAGCCTCAACAGCTGGGTCTGGTCGGATAAAAGTGCTGAATTAAAATTCAGATCCAGAGCGCCTTCAATTTTCTCAGGCTGATCAATCCCGTGCCCCGGAGCCAGCTCGGTATCGCGGACAAAAGTCCCTCTGCCCGCTTCACCACTGACAAGACCCATTTTCTCAAGCTCCTGATAACCCCGTGAAGCCGTTACCAGAGCAACCCCTTTTTCTCTTGCTAATGCCCGATGGGTTGGCAGGCGGGTTCCCGGCGGCAGTATTCCACACCGAATCTGTTCGATGTAGTCATCCACTATCGCTTTATAACGAGGCTCAGCCATCTCAATACACCCATGACAATTTTTTTATTGTCATTATTTTGTGATTTAGCATGACGAGCTGCAACCCTAATTCAGTACAAGGAATATCCCGCTATGCATATCGCAATCCTGACATTGGACGGCTTCAACCCCCTCGACTCCCTCATTGCACACAGTATGCTCAGTCGGCTCAATGGCAGCTCCAGCTGTGTCTCCATTGCCTCGCCGGAGCCTGTGATCAGGTCCATGACAGGGCTAAAGCTTGAGCGTCAGATAGCGCTCAACGAAATTGCGACCGCTGATGCAGTACTGATCGGCAGTGGTTCAAAAACCCGCGAGCATCTGCTTAACCCTCATCTGATGTCCCAGCTCAGACTAGACCCGACACAGCAACTTATTGGTGCCCAATGCTCAGGGGCGCTGATATTGGCACAATTAGGCCTGCTTGAAGGCATCCCTACCTGCACTGATCTGACGACAGCCCCCTGGCTCTCTGAATCCGGCATCGAGATTCTGGATCAGGCCTTCAGCGCACACGGAAATATTGCGACATCCGGAGGATGTATGAGCTCTTTCTATCTGGCCTGCTGGATCGCCGCCAAACTGAAAGGAATTGAGGCGGCCAAGGAGCTGCTTCACTATGTCGCTCCGGTAGGTGAAAAGGAAGAATATCTGACGAGGATGATTGCCAATATCGGCCCCTATGTATAACGAGACAAAAAAATCACGGGAATCGAATGCCTGGAAATATTGGGTCAGAAATAGAGACGAAGCCGTGCCGACAGGGAAGTGGGCAAAGGCCCAAACTCTGAAGCCCCTGAACCAAAACCGGAGAGCAGGGACAACATCAGGTCGCTTTCATCACTGAGGGAATAAACCCCGCTGATCTGATGCAGTTGAGATGCACCACCGGACAAGGAGCTGAACAGACCGGTGTAATTGCCCTGCCAGAGGGGCGACAGGGTTTTGCCCAAACCCAGCCCCATCACCTGTTGCGACAACTGCGGCTGAATGCCCTGTTTCACTAACGCGCTCTGCCGGACAGGTTCAAGCTCCGACGGCGTTTCGGCACCGGATCCGCTGTGCAGATACTCAAGCGTGATAAGAATGCCGTCGGTGAGCGGGTTATCGGTCTGAGTCTGGTAATCAACACCAGCGATCATCTGGACGCTACGCTCTTCTGTTTTGCCTTGAGAGTTGGATAAAGACGCGTCCGGCTCATAAACCACCGCCTCGATCCGGGAGCCGATTCCGGTGAGCGTCTCCCCCAGATCAAAACTGCTCTCCCACGCGCCCCCCAGAGCAGTGCGCTCAAGCACTCTGCCGGTCAGCAGAGTCAGTTCATCACCGGATTCCAGCAGCGTGCGGTAATGCAACGCCAGGGAATCCTCAGCGGATCGGTTATCCGACATAGCATGAGAAGTGGGCAAATAAGCCAGAGTCAGTGTTGAGAAGAAGCCGGGGTAATACTCAGCGACCAGGCCATCAAGCCCGGCTTTATAATCGGTATCCAGATCTGTCGGAGCAAAGCTGCCAAACAGGTTTAACGGCTGCCAGAAGCGCCCCGTACCCCAGTCAATGGCCTGCCGCCCAAGGCTCACCCGATACTGACCGGAATCCGGTTGGTAGCGATAGAGAAGCCGATCAACCTCATAACCGCCCTGAAAGCAGGTGATTCCGTTTGACACCTCATCGCAGGAGTTCCAGAGCCGATTGTCACTCATCTCTGCGGCACGAAAGTAATCGATGGCTGGCTCAGATGCACCGTGAGCGATCGCCGGTGAGGAAAAGGTCTGATGCCGGAGTTTCAAATGTCCGCTTAGGGTGTGCTGCTGATCAGGTGAGCTTCCCGTACTCATCAGGCGCAGACTGAGCTGCTGTTGGCGGTTATCAAACAGTTCGGAGCTGTCTGCACCGTAAAACCCGCCGTAACCGGACAGGCGGGCGCTGTTCTCAAAAGACCAGCCAGCCCCATCTGATACCGCCGCCTGATCCGCCATCCTGTTATCAGCAAGTGCCGTCTGAGCAGCGGTTAAACTACCAGCCAGAACAAGTGCTATAAGTCTTCCTGCCGTTCTCTTAAGCTTCATCAGAGACAATCCGACCGTCCCGCAGGGTGATTATGCACTTGGCGCGCTCCATTACCCGTGGATCATGAGTAGAAAACAGAAAGGTGGTTTGCAGCGCTTTGTCCTGACTCAGGGTGTACATAATATCCAGCAGAGCAGTAGCATTTTCAGAGTCCAGATTCGCCGTTGGCTCATCCGCCAGCACCAGACGCGGCCCTGCCGCTAACGCACGGGCAACCGCGACCCTTTGCTGCTGGCCACCACTCAAACCGGAAGGACGCCGATCCATCTGATCTGCCAGACCGACTAAATTCAGAAAGTGCTCTGCCCGCTCACGCCGCTCTTTTTCCGGTCTGCCCTGCAGCACCATAATCAGCTCAACATTTTCCAGCGCGGAAAGCACCGGCACCAGATTATAGGCCTGAAAGATAAAGCCCAGTTCAAACAGGCGGAAATCTGACAGCTCGCTCTCGCTGAGTTGCGTCATATCCCGACCATTTAGCATCACATCACCCTCAGAAGGGGTATCCAGCCCGCCGATAATATTCAGCAGGGTGGTTTTACCGGAACCGGAGGGGCCAACCAGAGCGGCAAACTCCCCCTGCTCCAGTTGCAAATCCACATTCTGCAGCGCAGGAACTGTCAGCTCGCCCTGCTGATAAATTTTGCTGATATTGCTCAGGCTTAACAGTGCCATGGGATATCCTTATAAATTCGATTCGATACTGGAACCTGTATAGATGTCATCAATCGCATCAGGTCTTGAGTGCATCAGGTCTTAAGTGCATCAACGGGTGCGACCCGACTGGCTTTAATCGCCGGATACAGACCAGACAGCAAGGTCACCAGAAAAATACCGCCACTAAGCTGCAACACCCGATCGGTCGACAGTTCCGGCCGGATCACAGGATCCATATAGGTACCCATAATGGCGGTGCTATCCCCCATCATGCCGGAGAGATCCAGACCATTGGCGGACAACGCCAGATGCAAACCGCCTCCCAACAGCCAACCAAACAGCAGCGCCAAAAGGCTTAACAGAAAGGCTTCACAGCAGACCAGCAACATCAGCTGAATCCGCGCCAGCCCCAAAGCCCGCAAAAGACCAAACTCGCGGGTGCGCTCCAACACGCTCATCAGTACCGTATTGATGATGCCAAACAGCACCATAATCAGAATCAGCAGGAGTAAGACATAGTTACCGGCATCATCCAGCGCGACAAACTGCACCAGATCCGGCATCAGGGTTTGCCAGTCCAGCAGCGCCAGATTCTGCGCTTTTAATTCCGCACTCAAAGCGTCATTGATCTGCTGTTGCGCCAGATCGGCTCCATCGGCAGGGGCGACAAAAAGTGCGATTCGGGTTAGTGGCTGAGCGTTTTCGGTTTCAATTTCAGTGCCTGTTGCCGTTATCTCTGCCTGCAGAAACAGTCGGCCGAGTTCCAGGGGGGCGAGAATCAGATAACTGTCCAGCTCATCCATTCCGGTCTGAAAGATGCCCCGCACACGACCCAATTGCGCCGTCGTATCGCCGCCCTGCGTCCCCGCCATCAGCACCACCTTGCTGCCGAGGCGAACTTTCAGTTTATTCGCCAGTGCCTGCCCAAGTACGATGCCATTGGTTTGCTCATCCGCCAGCCACAGGCCTTTGATCAACCCCTTCTTCAGCTGTTCAGATCTTGGGTCGACTACCTGCCCCGATACCGCTTCCAAACCAACGCCCACCGAGTTATTGGCGGTACTGGCCAGCAACTGCAGGGAGATTCGGGGAATTGCGTTGACCTGCACACCCTGACGGTTTAGCTCAGCCATCGGCTTATCAAGGCGATCCATCAGTTTTTGGCTATCCGGGATCATCAGATTGTTGGAGGGTGCTTCAAGATAGCGTTCCGGCTGAATCGCCAGATGGCCATTTCCCAGGGTGATCGCATTGCGGATCATGCTGTTGTGACTGCCATCACCAATACCGATGGAGATCACCGCCAGTGCAAAACCAATGGCGATGGAGGTCAGCGTAATCAGTGTGCGCTTACGATGCCGCCATAGATTGCGCCACGCCAGCCGTAGTAACAGTTGCAGCGGCAAGCCCGCCGAACGGCCTTTTCCCACCTTGTTTTGAACATCATAAGACATCAGCGCATCACCTCCGCCGGTTTCAGCCTGATCAGCTGCCAGCTGGGAATCAGAGAACTCACCACGGCGACCACCACCATCAGCAAGCTCAAACCCGCCACCTGAGACAGATCAAGATAAGCATTCATCACCGGCTCAAACACCATGCCGCCCCAGTCATACCCATCGGGCATACGGCTACTGAAGTCGATACCGTGCGCCTCCAGCCAAAGTCCCGCCAGTGAACCTAACCCCGCCCCTAGCACAGCGGCTAACAAAGCAAGAAAGAAGGATTCGATCAGCACCAGCAACATCAGATGCCGTCCCTTCATTCCGATCGCCCGCAGAATACCCAACTCATGACGTCGCTCATGCAGTGCCATCAAGAGAGTATTCACCAGCCCCATAGACGCCAGCCCGACAATAATAAAACCGATCACCGACAGCATGGACTGGCTCATCTGCATCATATTCGCCACCATGGGCGTCAGCTGTTTCCAGCTGCGTACAGCCGCAGTGCCACCCCACTCATCCAGCGGCTTCTGTTGCTGCAAGTCAGTCATGGCCTGAATCAGCTGTTTCTGAATCTGAGGCAGCTGCTCAGTCTGTGCCAGATGGACCGCAAGTTCATGAAAACCGTTATCCAGCACCATCAGCTGCTGAAAGTTTTCAATGGACATCAGGATTCCGGCGCGATCAAAACCGGGCTCCAGAGGCTTCAGGATACCGGCAACATGATAAATCGCGTTACCGATACTGCCATCGGCGGCCTGAGTCACCAAAATCAGTTCACTGCCGGGTTTTAGGGCCAGCTTTTTCGCCAGGCTCTTGCCCACCAGCACCTGATAACCACTCAGATCAGAGCGCCCTTCTGCGATCTTATCCAGCTGAACCGTTACCTTGCTTTCCCGCTCAGGATCAACGGCACGCAGCATGACGCCAGTAGAACTGTCCTTACTACTTGCCAGTGCCGCTGCCTGCAAACGGGGCGCAAATGCCAGCTCGGGGAAGCGCTGTTCCAGTTCAGCCAGATAGTCCCAGGGCAAGGTGGCATAAAGATCCTGATCATCGATATAAGCCTGCCGGTGCAGCTGAATATGGCCACTGCTGAGATTGGTGGCGTAATGCACCATCTGGCGCGCCATCCCCTCCAGCAAAGCGGAGAAGAGAATCACAATAATCAGACCACCCGCGAGTGCAGAAACCGTCAGCAGACTGCGCACGGGATTGCGCCAGATATTGCGCCACCCCATAAAGATCAGCATACGGGGATGACTCAAAACGGAAGATGAAACGGCAGGGCCCGTTTTTTTAGCAAGAGACTCACGGGTCATATCAGCGGCCACGCTTCAGGTTTTGCAGGGAGAAGAAACGGGCATTCAGTGGCAGATCAAACTCGATGGATTTATAGGTGATCACGGTGGATTCACCGGGTTTATATTCCGGTATCAGCCGCATCACCATAGGCACCTGATAACGCCCGATCTGCTGAAGCTGTTCAAACAACATGGAACGGATCAGAGACTGCTGCTCATCGAAATAAAGTGTACGGATCGGAGCCAGTGTCTGCTGATCGATCTCTATCACCACCTTACCCCAGACCACCGCCGCATCCGGCTTAGGAATCGCGGTAATCTCGTACAGGGCGCGACCATTCCGCGTACCGTTAAAGGTGATCTCGGAGCTGTAATCCTCGGCAAACTGGCTCTCTTTCACCAGATCATCATTGGTGAAATGGCTGCCCATCCAGGAGCCGGACATCATGCTGGCGGGCACCTTGGTCACCCGGTTGATCTTCGGCAGATAGTTCCAGATATTCTCTTCCACCTTGAGGGTGGCAATGCCTTTGTCCTTAACGGGTTGCTGAATCACCACTAACGAATGCTCATCCCCCATGGACCAAGCTTCCATCTCCATCGTCCTTTGATAACGACGGGTTTTCACCTGCATCTGCATCAACGTGTGAGAGGTATTCCCCCGCCAGAGCTGATCGATATGATCCAGCAGCTGTTTGGCGGTCAGCGGATTACTTTGGGAAGTATCAGCCGATGCGCTCTGAAACCCAGCCAACATGAGCAAGGCTGTTACCAGCATCAGCCTGAACGCTTTTAAAGCGGGTCGTGATGTGTTGATTCGACGGCGACGTTCCATTCTGCTCTCCTGCATACCGGACTCTCTGGGGGAACTCAATGAGATCATTCTATCCCCTTGGGATAAAGGGTTACATCCGATAGGTCAACACCAATCCTAATGACTGTTTATTTTTCTCATCAACGATGGGGCTGTCAGTAATAGTCCCGTCCAGATGCTCAAACCGGTAGAAGCCGTGCAGCCCCCACTGGCGATCAAAGATATAGCTGGTGTTGATACCCACAAAGGAGTTCAAAGCACTTTCCGGCGCATAAGCCGTTCGCCCTTTGGCTGCATCAATATTGCTACCGGAGATACCGTACAGATGCTGCACATAATCTTCACTTTGCCAGTAGATGCCACCATGAGCCTTCAGGTTCCAACCCAGCCCCCGACCGAATAACGGGTGCTCTATTTTAGCCTCTGCTGTCAGGCCGTTGGAGTTATCGGAAATATCCTGTTCCAGCTTTAAGGCAAGGCGCTGATAACGCACGCTCGCCAAAAGCGTAAAATCGCCACCGCCGGATTTATAACCATCAAGTTCAGGAGTATCTGATGTTTTAAAACCCGGGATCCAGTCACTCTGATAACTCTCATCCCGATAACCCAGCCCAATCCCGTACTGAACAGAATCCAGTCTCATCAGGTATTGAGCCACACCGTACTTAGGACCAAAACGCCAATTGCCCACTTCCGCGTTAATAAAAGGTAATGCTGTTGACTGAGCGGATAAGTCCTTCCACGGCGTCTCCAGAAGGCTTGTCATTATTCCAAACTCCCAGCGTACCTGATCCGAGGCCTGCGGTTGCCCCATCGGCTGAGCACTGGCCGTTGAACTGCCTATCGTAAGAATAAGCCCGCTTAAAGCTATGGATTGAATAAACGCGGCGGGTTTAGACACTCCCCGGGACAAAATCATGGGCGTCGCTTCCTATATGATTGGTACTGACAATGAGTTGGAAGCAAGTATAGGGACGTAAAAAAACTGTGACTTGTGGCAAATGTCATGATGGGGATCGTGACATTTATCACATCGCTTTAAGCGTCTAAAAAGGCTACAGTTTCTGTCCGATCTTCAGATAGAAACAGCCCGGATATCACAGACCCGATGGATCAACCCCATAAGAATCAGCCTCTGCTGAAGCTTCAGTCAGGCGCTGTCCCTAAGGCTGCGGCAGAACAAAAAAGCCTCTTTCACCGGCTGAAAACTAAGCTGAAAAACCATTACGAGTTTCTGCTGGCGCTTTTCACCTGGGACTTCGTCGGCTTTTACACCTTCGACAGCTGGGTTATTGCGGACATCAGGCCTGACAATCTGCCGGAACCGAATCCACTGAATATCACACTGGTATGCGGGGCCTTTACTCTCTTTTTGCTGTATATGGTCTATACGGAATTTTTCCGGCAGCGATGGCCTGGGTTGCAAAAACCAGTACTGATCGGGACTCTTCTGGTTCTGTGCAGCCTGCTTCTCTTGTTTCATATTGGGCTGGTGGCTATTCTGCTGATTATCTATCTGGTAGCGCTGGTGGATTACGGCTTAAAACCGATACAGATCATTCCTGTGATTCTATTACCACTTTTGATCGCCCTCTGGGATGCCGGAGCCAGCGGCCAAAACCATGTCCTGATCAACGGCCTTGCCTTTACCCTCTACAACATCTTTGCCTATATGTTTGCCATTCGCCTGCATTCTGAACGGGAAGCCCGCGCCCAGTCGGCGAACCTGCTGCGGGAACTGAAAGCCACTCAGACCCTGCTCCATGACACCGCCGCCCGGGATGAACGCCTGAGAATCGCACGGGATCTGCACGATACCTTAGGCCATCACCTGACCGGCCTGAGCATTCAGCTGGAAGTGGCCAGCCACTGCAAAACCGAGCAAGCCCCGGAACATATCGCCAAGGCACAGCAGATCACACGGTTACTGTTGAGTGATGTTCGCAGCTCCGTCAGTACCCTGAGGGAACAACGCCGGATCGATCTGGCAACCGCTCTCAGAACCCTGTGCAGCAACCTGCCCAAACTTGAGGTGAATCTTGATCTCGAACCGGACCTGACCCTCTGCAATGCCCAGCTTGCGGGGGCGCTCTTTCATACGGTTCAGGAAGCCCTGACCAACTGTATGAAACACAGCGCCGCAGACCGGATCAGTATCCGGCTTCAGCAGGAACCACAGGGCCTTCGCCTCAGAATTCAGGACAACGGTAATCTCAAGGCCAGACAACCGACCCACAGTCACCAGACCGGCAATGGACTTAAGGGCATGGCCGAGCGCTTTGCGCCGTTTTCCGGTGAATTAGAGGCCGGGCACAACGCCGAGGGCTTCTTAATAGAGGTTGCACTGCCCGCGACTGAAAGCGACCTGTTTTAAGGTCGCCAAAGGCAATATTCAGATAAGGACTCGCCTTATGATCAAGGTATTACTGGTTGATGATCAGACGCTGTTACGGGAAGGGCTGAAAAGCCTTCTCGCCCTGAAAGAGAATATTCAGGTGGTGGCCGAAGCGGCTAACGGCGAGGAAGCCCTTGAGGTGTTAAGGGATACCTCTTTTGAGATCGATGTCGTACTGCTAGATATCCGTATGCCGGTTCTGGATGGCATCGGTGTTTTAAAAGCGATGCGGGAAGCACAGCTACTACAACCGGTGCTGGTGCTGACCACCTTTGATGATACGGAACAGGCACTGGAATGTATTCGACAGGGGGCAAAGGGCTATGCCCTGAAGGATATCAATCTGGAACGTCTGACCAGCGCCATTGAAACACTGGCCAATGGCGGCACGGCACTCTCCCCCGGTATTACCGACCGGATTCTGACCGCAGCACCTAAACAAAATACCGATCAGAGTCCCCTGATGGAACCCCTGACCAGCAGCGAACTCAAGGTACTGAGCCTGATCGCCGCCGGTTATTCCAACGGCGAGATCGCCAACGCCCTCTGCCGGTCAGAAGGCACCATCCGCAATCAGGTCTCCTTTGTGCTCCGAAAACTGGATGTGCGGGATCGCACCCGGGCGGTACTTAAAGCGATAGATCTGGGGCTGCTTTGAAATTAAAGGTTAAGCAAGGGTTTGCATAGCTCAACAGACACAAATCCGTTATGATGCCCGCGCAATTCAGGGGATCAGCAAAATACTGCGTGTAAAAAGCTGATCACCCATTTCAAGCCTCAGGATTCCAATGAAAAAGACATTTAAGCTTTCCCACCCGAAGATCAAATATCCTCGTCTGATTGAAGCCGCCAAAAACGAAGCCAAAAAGTATCAGAAACGTGAACGCAACAAACCCCTGCCGAAAGGCGCTGATTTCTGGGCGTTTGAGTGTAAATTCGGTGCCGATGCCGACAACGCTGAAGTGATTCGCGCCGCCGAGATCAATGAAAAGATCAGCTTTGCTGAGTCTCAGGAATGGCAGAGTTTCTATCTGGAAATCATCGCCGTACCGGCAAACCGCGTGTTTGTAGAACGTGAAGAAGAGCCGGAAGCAGAGCTGGACGACGAAGATGCCGCCGATGCTGAAACAAACGGCACGGTGCAGCAGCGCGATATGGAAGATCCGTTTGCTGATGATGATTCCTAACTTTAACCTAAGAACAAAAAAGGAAGCCCATTGAGCTTCCTTTTTTTGCATAATTCAGCGAATCATAAACGAGTGACGTCAGCCTGATTTGTAATAGCAGTTCGTAATTGCTGCGTAGTATTACGAGCCTGCGACAAATGAATAGCCTGCTCGTAGAAAGCAACAATCTCTTCTGACATCTCAGGCTGATCAACTCCGGTTACCTCAACCAGATAAACAGTGTCGCCTGCAACAATCTTTTCTACCGAACCCTGAGGTTGAGCAAAGGCTTGCTGAACCACTGCTCGCGGCACATCCTGAGAGACACGGGAGACTCCTTTCGCGGACTCAACATCCAGTTTAGAAGCTTTAGCGGCTGCCTCGAGGTCTGAATTTTCAGACTGAGCAATCAGCTCAGCAGCTATAACCTCAACGGCTGCAACCTGCTTCTCAACAGTCAAAGCCTGACGGATTTGCTCAGCAACTTCATCCAGAGGACGAACAGAGGGTTCTTTTACATCAACAGCACGTATAACAACTGCGTTGTGATCATCCAGCTCAATCAGATCACTGTTAGCTTCTTCCTGCTTAACCAGATCAGAGAAGGCCGCACGTACAACTGCCGGATGAGAAGCGATACCTTCACCACCTTGTGCTGAGAAATAGTCAGTACTCTGAACCGTCAGTTTCAGTTCTTTAGCAGGCTCCTGAAGATCCGCTGATGCGAAGCTCGCATTCGCCAGTTCCTCAGTAAGAAGCAGGTACTTTTCAGCAGCTCTTTTAGCTTTCAAATCAGCTTCAAGAGTTGGCTTTATTTCTTCAAAAGAGGACAGAGCAACAGTCTCTTTATTATTAAGATAAATCAGATGGGCGCCAAATTCAGTTACGACTGGTGCAGAAACCTCACCCTCATTCAGAGAGAAGAGCGCATTTTCGAAATCCGCATCGAAACTATCAGGCTCAACAAGCCCCAACTTACCGCCATCTGTAGCAGAACCTACATCTTCAGAAAACTCTTTAGCAAGCTCAGCAAAAGACTCGCCCTGTTCAACTCTAGCTTTAATTTTTTCAAGCTCAGCAACTGCTTCTTTTTCAGAGCGACTTTCTGTATCTAACAGAATATGAGAAGCATAATAGCTTGCCTGACTGGCACTTCGCTGCTGGTAACTGGCGTAAGCACTCTTCAAAGCTTCTTCAGTAACCTCCACATCAGCTTCAAAATCATCCTGACTGATCTGTATATAGTTCAGTTTTACACGTTCAGGCAATGCAAAAGCTTGCTGATTCTTATTATAGTAAACTTCAATCTCTGCATCAGAAACAGTGATGCCTTCTTGCTGATCGGCCTTTAATGCGATGAAACGCAGATCGCGGGTCTGACTGTCAAGAGCAACTACCTGTCGGATATATTTCTCCGGCATAAACTCACTCAGGCTCATGCCGCCCTGAAGCTGATTGATCAAAACATCCTTACGCAGCTCTTCACGGAACTGGCGAGGGGCCATGCCGACATTACTCAGCATGACCTTGAACTGATCAGCACTGAACTCACCATCTGAACCTCGGAATTCCGGTGTCGACAGGATCAGGCGATCAATCTGAAGTTCACTTACCGTCAGACCGCCCTCTTTAGCAGCCTGTAACGCCGCTTCACGATTAATCAGCGTTTGTAGTGCGCGTTGACGAATCAGGTTTTCGTTCAGGGCAGAAGGATCGGCATCGGGGCCCATTTCAGCCAAAGCCTGACGCACCTGACGTTGTGTGGATATCTCCAGCTCGTAACGGCTGATCTTTTTGTCATTAACAGTGGCAACCTCATCGCCACCTCCGGTAAACGCACCAACAATGGCGTCAAGACCAAACATCGCAAAGGTCAGAATAATAAAACCTACGATGACTTTTACCACCCAGCTGGATGACTTGTCCCTGATGTTCTGAAGCATTTAAATGTCTCTTGTGGGTTTTAATTGTGAATGGTTATTCAAAAATTGATTTGATTATAACTGTCTGAGCAGCAATACAAAATGCTGTGACAATAAATAGAATGACAAATTCAGCGGAATGTTACGCAGCGAGCAGAAGAGTAGTGTACAAGCGAGAAATCATAAAATCAGACGTAAAAAAAAAGCACATCTTGAGATGTGCTTTTTTTCAACTTGGCGGACCGGACGGGACTCGAACCCGCGACCCCCGGCGTGACAGGCCGGTATTCTAACCAACTGAACTACCGGTCCAAACCTTTTACGCTAAGATAAATCTTAGTTTACAGCGTCTTTCAGAGCTTTACCTGGCTTGAAGCTAGGTACTTTGGCCGCTTTGATTTCGATCGGAGCACCCGTTTGAGGATTACGACCGGTGCGCGCAGCACGCTCTTTCACAGAGAAAGTACCAAAGCCAACCAATACTACTGAATCACCCTTTTGCAGAGACTCAGATACAGTTTCGATCATTGCATCCAGCGCACGGCCTGCTGCAGCTTTTGGAATATCAGCAGACGCTGCAATCGCATCAATCAATTCAGACTTGTTCACTCTTCACCCCTTAACAATACGGCCAAATCGGCCAAAAACAAATGCGTAGATTATTGGTGGCTTACGCAGAAAAAAACAGGCGCAATTTATACCAATAGACCCTCTAAGCGTCAAGTAATCTAATGAGTACTTGCCTGAGATCCTTTATCTTTTCCTGAAGCAGCATCATCCTTGGCTATCGGCGCTACAAAAGGGACCGGAGTGTCTGCAAGAGCAATCTCTAAAACTTCATCAATCCACTTAACCGGGCGAATATCCAGTTCGCCTTTGATGGAGTCCGGAACCTCTTTCAGATCTTTACGGTTCTCCTCCGGAATAACAACCGTTTTTATACCACCCCTGCGGGCAGCCAGCAATTTTTCTTTCAGCCCACCGATGGGAAGCACTTCACCGCGCAGGGTAATCTCGCCAGTCATTGCAACCGTACTCTTGACCGGAATACCGGACAAAACTGAGATCAAAGCGGTCGCCATACCGATACCCGCACTTGGACCATCCTTCGGCGTAGCCCCTTCAGGAACATGGATATGTACATCTTTCTTTTCGTAGAACTCCGGATCGATTCCCCAACCCTGTGCACGGCCACGCACGACCGTCATTGCAGCCTGGATCGACTCTTTCATCACATCGCCCAGAGAACCGGTCTGAATCGTACGACCTTTACCCGGAACGGCCGCCGCTTCAAGATTAAGAAGCTCACCGCCAACCTGAGTCCATGCAAGCCCTGTAACCCGGCCAACCTGATTGTCTTCATCAGCCAAGCCATAGCTGAACTTACGAACGCCGCAATATTCTTCGATCTTTTCCTGAGTCAGCTGAATCGGATCGCTGAAACCTTCGGAACCACGCTTGATGATTTCGCGCACCGCTTTACGACAGACCTTTGCGATCTCTCGCTCCAGGCCACGTACACCGGCTTCCCGGGTGTAATAACGGATCAGCTCTAACAAAGCGTCTTTATCAAAAGTAACCTCTTTGTCTGTCAGGCCGTTCTGCTCAAACTGTTTCTTAACCAAATAGCGCTCAGAGATCGCCAGTTTTTCATCTTCCGTATAGCCCGGCAGACGAATCACTTCCATACGATCCAGCAGAGGACCCGGGATATTCATGGAATTCGACGTACAAACGAACATCACATCGGAGAGATCGTAATCCACTTCCAGATAGTGATCATTAAACTTGCTGTTCTGCTCGGGATCTAACACTTCAAGCAGGGCTGAAGCCGGATCACCACGGTGATCCATACCCATCTTGTCGATCTCATCCAACAGGAAAAGCGGGTTTTTTACACCGACTTTAGACATCTTCTGCAGCAGTTTGCCCGGCATAGAACCGATATAGGTGCGGCGATGACCACGAATTTCAGATTCATCACGTACGCCACCCAGCGCCATACGCACATACTTGCGGTTAGTCGCTTTAGCAATAGATTGACCCAAAGAGGTTTTACCGACGCCAGGAGGACCAACGAGACACAGCACAGGGCCTTTCAGCTTTTTAACGCGCTTCTGAACCGCCAGATAATCCAGAATACGTTCCTTCACTTCTTCCAGACCATAGTGATCTGCCTCAAGAACGTCTTCGGCCTTCTCCATGTCGTGAGAAACTTTGGACCGCTTCTTCCACGGCAGGCTTACCATCCAGTCGATGTAGCTGCGGACCACGGTAGCCTCAGCGGACATGGTAGACATCATCTTCAGCTTTTTAAGTTCTGCTTCCGCTTTGTCCTTAGCATCTTTAGGCATACCGGCTTTTTCAATGCGTTCAGCCAGTTCATCTGCCTCAGATGCACCATTATCCAGCTCACCCATCTCTTTCTGGATCGCTTTCATCTGCTCATTCAGATAATACTCGCGCTGGTTTTTCTCCATCTGCTGCTTAACACGACCACGAACACGCTTCTCAACTTCTAGCAGATCGATTTCGGTTTCGATAAAGGTCATCAGCTGCTCAATACGGTCCCGCACATTGGCGGACTCCAACAGCTTCTGTTTCTCTGCAACATTCAGGGAAAGATGTGCCGACATGGTATCCACCAGTCGGCTTGGGTCTGTAATATTTTTCAGAGACGTCAGGACTTCTGCAGGAACTTTTTTACTCAGCTTGGTGTACTGTTCAAACTGATTCATCAAAACATGGCACAGGCTCTCTGATTCTCGCTCTGAGAGGTCATCCTGAACACTCGGTGTGACTTCAGCTTCAAGAAAGTCACCATTATCTTTGATTTCATTCAGCTCCGCACGTACGTCACCTTCAATCAGAACCTTTACAGTGCCATCTGGCAGCTTCAGAAGCTGCAATACAGAGGCTACGGTACCAACACTGTACAGATCGTCTGAAGAAGGCTCATCAACGCCTGCTTCTTTCTGGGCCGCAAGAAAAACCTTCTTACCGTCAGCCATAGCTGCTTCCAGGGCAAGAATAGAGCGCTCACGACCAACAAATAAAGGCAGCACCATCTGTGGGAAAACAACCACATCCCGCAAAGGCAACAGCGGCAGGGTCTGCGTTTCTAGAATTTCGTTTGCTTGTTTCTGCTCCATAGCAGAACCACCTCTAAACCGGAACGTACCGGCCAATCCAATACGTTGAAAACTTATCTTTTGCAGATGGGGACATAAAAAAATAATACAACCCCTTGATCTGGCGTGAAAAAACAATCGCTAGATCAAAGTGATTTACCAACAGCCCACTAAATGGCATCCGCAAAATCAATTCAAAAAAAAAGGGCCATACAGGCCCCTTCTTCTATACAGAATTCAGCCTTTGTCTCCAGAGGCCAAATCTGCACTGTCATTACTGTATATCAGCAGAGGATCAGACTCACCTCGAATGACATTGTCATCGACGACAACTTTACTTACGCCTTCAGATGAAGGGATATCATACATTGTCGGCAGCAGAACTGACTCAAGAATAGATCGCAAACCACGAGCTCCAGTTTTACGCTCCATCGCTTTCTGAGCAACTGCCAGAAGCGCTTCATCACGAAACTCAAGTTCAACATCTTCCATCTCAAACAGCTTAGCATACTGCTTAGTCAGAGCGTTCTTGGGTTCGCGCAGAATCTTAACCAGAGCATCTTCGTCCAACTCCTGAAGTGTTGCCACAACAGGCAGACGACCAACAAACTCCGGAATCAGACCAAAACGAACCAGATCTTCAGGCTCAACATCCTGCAGCATAGCGCCAACAGACTTATCCAGCTCTTTGCTCTGTACTTCTGCCGAGAAGCCAATACCGCCTTTAGAAGAACGATCCTGAATCACCTTCTCTAGACCGGCAAAAGCACCACCACAGATAAACAGGATGTTAGAGGTATCAACCTGCAGAAACTCCTGCTGAGGATGCTTACGGCCACCCTGAGGCGGTACCGATGCAACCGTACCTTCGATCAGCTTCAACAGTGCCTGCTGCACACCCTCACCCGATACATCACGGGTAATGGATGGGTTATCAGACTTACGGGAGATCTTGTCAATCTCATCGATATAGACGATACCGCGTTGTGCTTTCTCTACGTCGTAATCGCACTTCTGGAGCAGTTTCTGGATGATGTTTTCAACATCTTCACCCACGTAACCGGCTTCGGTCAGCGTGGTCGCATCAGCAATAGTAAAGGGCACATTCAGCAATCGGGCCAATGTCTCCGCCAGCAGAGTCTTACCGCTACCGGTTGGTCCAATCAGAAGAATATTACTTTTACCCAACTCAACATCAGTCTTAGTCCGTCCGCCATGACGCAGACGCTTGTAGTGGTTATACACCGCTACCGCCAGAGTCATTTTGGCTTTAGGTTGACCGATGACATATTCATCCAGAGTTGAACGTATCTCTTTAGGCACAGGTAAACGCTCAGATTCAGCCTCTGGCTTATCTTCAGCAATCTCCTCCTGAATAATGTCATTACAAAGATCGACACATTCATCGCAGATATAAACAGAAGGGCCGGCAATCAGCTTGCGAACTTCATTCTGATTTTTTCCGCAGAATGAGCAGTACAACAGCTTGCCGCCATCATTACCGGAATCATTTTGGCCCATTCGTTACCTCGGTTACTCAATCGCAGTAGCCCGTAGGCTACTGCTAAAATTCAACAGCGCTCAATCAGCCCTGCGTTCGCTGATTCAGTACTTTATCAATCAGCCCATATTCTACTGCGGTCTCACCATCCATAAAGTTATCACGGTCGGTATCTTTTGCGATCTCGTCGATCGGCTTACCGGTATGATGAGCCAAAACTTTATTCAGCTTCTCGCGGATTGTGAGAATCTCGCGGGTATGAATCTCAATATCAGAAGCCTGCCCCTGGAAACCACCCAATGGCTGGTGGATCATCATACGGGAGTGAGGCAGACAGTAACGCTTACCTTCAGCACCGCCAGCCAGTAGAAGCGCGCCCATACTTGCCGCCTGACCGATACACATAGTGCTTACATCTGGTTTGATAAACTGCATCGTGTCATAGATCGACATACCTGCAGTTACAGAGCCACCCGGAGAGTTTATGTAGAGATGGATATCTTTATCCGGATTTTCGGACTCTAAAAACAGCAATTGAGCGACGACTAAATTTGCCATGTGATCTTCAACAGGACCAACCAGAAAGATCACACGTTCTTTTAAGAGACGTGAGTAAATATCGTATGCACGCTCGCCCCGTGATGATTGCTCAACAACCATTGGCACCAGGCCAGAATTTATAATCTCGTGCGGATTGCTCATATGCATATTCCCTTAGTAAAAATGCCTGACCCCCATAATAGAGGTCAGGCCATGAAGTCGTCAAAACGATATTTGCAGATTAAGCAGCTTCAGCGTTTTGCTCGGCAGGCTTAATGGCATCGTCGTAAGACATTTCAACTTCATTTACAGATGCTTCATTCAGTAGGTTTTCAACAACCTGCTCTTCAAGCACTGCAGACTCCAGCTGCTGACGCATCTGATCATTGTTCATGTAGTAATCAACAACCTGCTGAGGATCCTGATAAGACTCAGCCAGTTTTTCTACATAAACACGGATTGCTGCATCGTCAGCTTTCAGTTCTTTCGCTTCAACAACAGAAGCCATCAGAAGCCCCAGTTTAACACGCTTCTCAGCCTGTTCCTGGAACAGTTCTGCAGGCAGTGCAGACGCATCAAAATTTGATGGACCACCGAACTGCTGAACCGCCTGCTGACGCAGAGCATCAATTTCATTGCTGATCAGAGCTTTAGGCACATCGAACTCGTTACGCTCTACCAGAGCAGATACGATCTGTTCTTTAACCTTGTTCTTGATAGTCTGTTCCAGTTCGCGCTCCATGTTTTTCTTTACATCAGCGCGGAATGCTTCCAGACCACCTTCTTCAACACCGTAAAGCTTGAAGAAGTCTTCATCCAGCTCAGGCTTCTGCTGCTCAGATACTTTATTCACCTTAACCTTGAATACGGCATCTTTACCTTTCAGCTGCTCAGCCTGGTAATCTTCTGGGAAAGTCACGTTTACGTCTTTCTCGTCACCGGCTTTAGCACCAACCAGCTGTGCTTCGAAACCAGGGATGAAAGTGCCTGAAGACAGACCCAGATCATGACCTTCTGCTTTACCACCTTCAAATGCTTCACCGTCGATGAAACCTTCAAAGTCGATATTAACCTGATCCTGCTCCGTTGCAGCGCGGTCAACTTCGTTCCACTTAGCTTGCTGCTCACGCAGAACTTCGATCATTTTGTCCAGATCTTCATCTGACACAGAAGCAACTGGCTTCTCAACAGACAGGTCAGATACAGAACCAACTTCAACTTCCGGATATACTTCCAGAGTTGCAACAAACTCCAGGTCTTTACCTGCTTCGTTAACAGAAGCATCAATTTCAGGATAACCAGCTGGGTTCAGCTTTTCCTGAGTGATAGCCTCAACGTACTTAGTACGCATAACTTCGGAAACAACCTCTGCACGCACTTCGTTGCCATACTGACGACGAACAAAGCTCATTGGCACCTTGCCACGACGAAAGCCGTTGATACGTGCGCTTTTAGCAGTCTGTTTCAGACGCTCCTCAACTGCTTCATCAATTTGCGCTGCTGGCACCTGAATTGTGACGCGACGCTCAAGACCAGAAGTCGTTTCAACGGAAACTTGCATGAAAAATCCTCGCAATACTTTTAATGCTTCTTTATAGATAAGCCGAAAGAATGAGATTTTAAGAGCAGAAACACTCGCAAGCAAGCGGTTATCGCTCTTTCAGGGCATCTGAAGGGAAAAGAAATAGCAAAAACATTCAGACTTCAGATATCTGACGGCCAGGCTCACAGAAAACGTGCAAAGACGATAAAAATCAAGACGTTACTATTAAGAGAAAATAAAGAAGGGATCTAAAACAAAAGGAATGGTCGGGATAGAGGGATTCGAACCCCCGACATCCTGCTCCCAAAGCAGGCGCGCTACCAGACTGCGCTATATCCCGACATATAAAAACTGTTTCTGCAGAAGAGAAACTGGGGTGAACGATGGGACTCGAACCCACGACAACCGGAATCACAATCCGGGGCTCTACCAACTGAGCTACGCTCACCACAAAACATGCAGATGCATGGGTAGAAAATGGTCGGGATAGAGGGATTCGAACCCCCGACATCCTGCTCCCAAAGCAGGCGCGCTACCAGACTGCGCTATATCCCGACTTACAAGCACAACCTTAACCAAGATTGCTTAAAACACTCTGCCGAAGCAGAAACTGGGGTGAACGATGGGGCTCGAACCCACGACAACCGGAATCACAATCCGGGGCTCTACCAACTGAGCTACGCTCACC
>NZ_CEYNZH010000025.1:0-45946 GCF_982874595.1 Oceanospirillum sp.
CGTGCTCACGGCTGAGTTGTGTGGCTGGCGTGCCATTAAGGCACTTCTGAGCCAGCGCTATTTTGAGTGAGCGGCTGTACTTCGCCATAAAAAGAACCCCCAATGTTGGGTGTCCAACTATTGGGGGTCACTTCAATAAAGGGGGCTTTTCGGCAGTTATTCTGTTTGAGCACTTCTGTTTTTAACGTGGGGCCGCTCTACCACCACAACTGCACGTATTATGATATATATTCCATCACCCTGTGTCCAGAAGCCTAATAAAACCGAAACGCCCGGCGTGTGGACCGGGCGTTGAGTTCACTTTCCAGCTGGTTGATATAGCTCTGCAGCTGGGTTTTGTTGGCGGGTGTGTATTCCACCCGTCGTCCATCCCGCTGCAGGCTGACGACGGCTTTACCCGTCATCAGGTTGTGCAGGGCGGCTTTGGCCTCCTGCAGCTGTTGTGTTGTGGCCATACTGGCCTCCGTTCTGGTTAGTCATCCCGCATCATGCGCCCCAGCTCTGCCAGTGATTTTGGCTGATTGCCCTGCTCCGGCTGCGCTTTGGGCACTTCCGGTTGGCTGCGGGTTCTGGGTTTCAGGCTGCGGGGTTTCAGGGACCTTGGTTTGGGCTGCGGCTGCACCGGTGCTGGTTGTAAAGGCTTAGCGGCGGGCGGCTCCTCTTGGGGTTCAGTCTGTGCGACCTGCGGCAACTCCAGATCCTCCGCGTCTACGGTGCGATCGGTATGGATCTCAGTAATTACTGGCCTGTCATCACCGCTGAGCAGATCGGTCTGCATCAGTCGGGCCTGATAGGCCTCCCAGGTATCCGGCCCCCACAGGTGGATTCGTTCAACCCGTGCGGCGTGCAGGGCGTAGTTTTCACAGTCCAAGGCCTCTACCCGTGCGCCGGACTTTCTCGTCCACTTCTTGCGGCCACCGCGTTTGCGATCGGGAATCTTGCTTTCACCCAGCATCTGATCGAAGTAATCTGCCCGAACCTCTTTAAAGGCGTGCATTCTGCCGGGGCCGTTGCCGGTGAGGCGCAGGCGTTCTGAGATCAGGTCTTTGCCCTTCTCAACACCTACCATCCACACCTGCAGGCCAAACTTACTGGCCTTAGTGCTGGCGTTAAGATCCAGCTTTTTCGGGGTGCTGGTAATCGCCTTTTCGGTATCGTTACTGCCTTTAATGGCGCGGATATTCACGCCACGGCCTTTGCGATCCCGAACGTAGTGGTAAACCGCTTCGGAGTTATCGCCGGAGTCGATATGCAGGGCGGTAACGCCAATGCTGCCGAAGCGGGTGTGCTGGTATCGGCTGAAAACAATCCGATCCAGTTCTGACCAAACCGGGTCGTTGACATCGACCACGGTATGCTTCGCCAGAATCTCCCCCCACCAGATGAGCCAGCTTTCTTCCCCTTTTCCCCAGGCTCGGATCACTACCGCTAAGCGGTCATCCTGCACATCCACGCCGATAGTCAGCATCAGGCCGTTGTGCGGTACTACCAGTTCGGGGTAATCCTCCAACCGGTCCCGCAGCACCTCAGCATCCGGTGCGCCATCTTTGTATTCGTAGGGTTCGCCGCAGGTGTTGTTAACGAAGGAGATCATCTCCGACTCATCACCCTGGTTCAGCTTGTGCTGAGCCTTGAGGTACTTCTCCATCAGGACAGAGAATTTGGAGCCATCAAACGGACTGTACAGCTCGTTAATATAAAAACCGGCGCAGTCTTTTACGTCCGGACGTTGAATCACGGGGTAAAGGTTCTGCACGTTTCGGTTTTTATCTCGGTCATTCCATGGCTGGCCACAACAGGGGGCCAGGTAATAAGCCGTCTCTGGCAGATAATCGCCATAAACTTCATGGTTGCGACCGGGTTCGATATCGCACACCACATGCTCCCAGCTCAGCACATGGGCCTCACCACACAGATGACAGGGCACCATAAACACACGCTGATCGGAGTTTTTATAATCTTCTGCAATCCTGCTATGGCCTTTAATGGTAGGCGTACCACCAAAGATCACTTTCCGGTTTGGGTAGGTTTTAGCTCGGTTCTCCAGCAGAGCTACAGAGTCGCCCTGCCCTTTAACGTTTTCGGAACAGTCGTCCGGCTCTTCAACCGCGACCACAGGGGCCGATAGAGATTTGACGTTATCCGGTGCGTTGGATGCCACCATCGCTAAAAAGCCGCCGGGAAAACGAACATAGTTAAAACGGTTACCACTGCTTTTGTTGGTGGATATATCCACCAGTTCTCGCAGAACCGGCGTAGCCCGCACGGTGGTATCAAACTTCTGATCCCGGTATTTGCGGATGGTCGCTTCTTTCGGGAACAGCAAAACAACCGGGCTTGGTGTTAAATGAATCAGTTTGCAGAGGAAGTTGTTCCAGACCCCATCGGTCCACGCTACCTGAGCGGATTTCATACAAACAATCTTGCGGATCTTAGGATCATCCAGCGCTTCCAGCATGAACTTCACCCAGGGCGTGATCTTGTCACGGTATTTACCCGGTCGTGCCGTCTGCTCTGCCGCCATAAACCGATAGGTGTTAGCCCATTCAAGGCTGCTCATCTTCGGTGGCGGGGCAAACTTCTTCAGACTCCGAGCTATCACTGCATCCAGATTCGCTGCTAACTTGCGATAGGCTTTCGAGGATTTGGCGAGAGTGGTCATGGAGAATGTCTATATCGATGTCGGTGCCGTATTCAGTGTCCAGCTCGGCTTTTAGCTGAGCGTTGCCATTCAGAACATCAGATCGAATGGCGATCACGGCACTGGTCAGTTGTTCTTCCACCAGCTCAGCTGGCACCAGTTCTTGTAAATCTTTTGCGTAGGCTAGTTCTTCTCGGCTGGCCCGGACGCGGTCTAGCCGTTCACGGGATGTCTCTGTGTTCTTACCGGCTTCGCGTCGCACCAGCCACCTGAAGACGGCTTCGGTGTCGTAAGTATTCGTTTTACCTCTGCCACCATCTTCTTTAATCGGGAAGTTGGGCAGCTTCTGGTATTCGGTAAAGCTGCGCTCGGAGATCCCGAAGATCTGAGCCAGCTGCTTCTTGTTTACGTCCATTGCGAATCACTCTGACTAACCGCTCATAGGTCACCCCATCACAACGCTGAATTTCAGCAACTCATTGAAGCTATTGGAAAAAGGAAGGAAGGCTTAGGGCCTCTGCTGTCTGTGAAAATTCCGCGAGTCTACGCTCCCGTATGACAAAGAAGTCTGGAAAGGACCCATTGTTTTCTGAGGGAAAGCCTGAGAACAAAAGAGACACCGGATAGCAACGCCATCCGGTGCCAAGCTTGCGAACAACAAGCATGCAGAGCCAAAGAAATACTCAGAGCAGAACTACAACTTCAGATCATCAATAGCCTGCTCGATCTTCGTTCGCAGAGTTGATTCCGTTTCCTTCAGTAGCGCCGTGCCACCAGAGTTCTTAACCTGAGTCAGTGCCGCCTTCATCTTGGCTTCACCCTTGAGCCCGGTCTTCTCTGCCACTTGAACAGCCTGATAGATAGAGCTGTGAGGCAATGAGATAAATAATAATGAATTTGCGCGAAAAATGCGGGATTAAGTGAAAACAGACGGGATTAAGTGGGAGAGAAAATGAAAAGGATTTTCAAATTATGATTATTCAAATAAGCCAGGTTGGCTCAGTGCTGTTTGCTGTCGCTTGACCCGCTGAATGACTTTGTAGATACCTCTAACGCTAATTCCATATTCTACAGCTAAAGCGGCGTGGTTTCTGCCGTTGAAACGCTCCCAGATCTCAAGATCCCTTTTAACCAGTTTGAAGGCATAATCCTTTGGAATATTGATGAGCTGACCGCCCCAGTGCTCTGCCACATGATCGGCCAGAGCATGGCCGATCTGATCTGAGATATCTGCTTCAATACCGAAGTCCCTTAATAGCTGACTTGTCTTTTCAGACAGATCAGATAACAGCTCATGCCTGAGTTTTTCCATGCTCATTCTTTTTTAGCTCCATCATCTGCTTTAGATTGATGCCCCGACAGCCCGCTCATCAGAACGCTGATGGCACTTCTGGCCTTCTTGATTTCCTCAGGACTGCGATGAGCTTTCTTCTCAATCTTAGGTGCTTCAACAGGTGGGCGTTTCTCCTGATAAGGCTGTTGAGGTTTTGAAGGCGTCGCTGTAATCGGCTGAGGCATCGGGGGTACCGATTTGATGACCTGCTTCAGGTAGTTATGATTTTTTAATGGTATCCATTCACCAGCACGCTGTTTTGCTCTCATGGCCTCCAGTGTCTGATCCAATGCAACACGCAGAGTCGATGGTGATGCCAGTTCAGAGGCTTCTGAGATAATCTTGTACGCACGATCCCAGGAAAGGCTCTGCTTCTTTGGACGAAACAGCCCCGTATATTGAACCAACAATCTGGACGTCCCCTTAGGTAGCCCAGCAATCAGTCCCATCACCTCACGAGCTGCATCATCTGCGAGCATTTGTTCCAGGCCAAATTCCGAATAACAGGTCGGGCAACGCATTCTCATGGTTGTGCAGCCTCACGTTTTTGTTGTGCTTTATATAAAGCAGCAATAACACTGCTTAACTGCTCAGTTGTTCTTAACCAGGCAACCCGTTCAATGCCGAACTGACGCTTTGCAATGGCATCGGCATAAGCCCAGGGAAGTTTCATATCAGCAAGCTGCGCTTCTATTTTCTGAAGCATGGGTTCCTGATTTTTATTGTGTGGGGTTCCGGGATACGCCTTCGATGGACTGCTTGGTTTTCCTGCACCCAGCTCTTTCAATCGACGAAGTACTGCTACCCGCTCAGAGGGACTTAAATCTTTTGCGCTGGATTTACCGGTGAGTTGTTTCAGCATTTGACGATATGAATCATCATCCATTGCCAACTGCTTTTTAGAAGCATGGATCGCGGCCAGATCCCGTTTGCGTTTATCATCTGCCATCACTTATATCTCCCGTTCCGGCTGCTCATCAGTACCCAGCCACCACACTGGGCAGACACGGCAAAATGCCGTGTTTCGCATAATTAAAGCGCTGCCAGATCCAACGGCAAGGCCTGCCACTTCTCATCCGGGCCGGTGCGATGGTAAAAGCGCACATAGGTTTTAGAACCTGTGACCTGAATAGAATCCGCGATAGCCTCCATTGCCTGCTTCCATTCAGGATCATCAATGGCATGGCGGCGCAGGCCCAGAACCCTGCTGGTGCTGATCTGGCCTTCCTTATCGACCTGAAAAGCATCATCTACCAGCACCTTGATTTCATTACGGCTACCTTCTGTCCAGCGGTGGATGCACTGGTCGATCAGAGATTTGGCTGCCTGAAGGCGCTCATCAAAAGTGATGCTTTCAGCAATGGCGCGCTGAATCTTTAATCTTCCGTCAAAGCTGATCAGGCTCACATTACCTTTCGTGCCGCCAAGCTTAACGGTGTACTTCTCTGCGGCCAGATCAATGAAGGCACCGATATCACCCAGCATCGCCAGCTTGAAGTCTTTCATCTGCACCTGAAGGCGACGGGCTTTCTGGAACAGCTCCAGCACCAGGTCATGACGGGCCATATCAATATCCTTAATGCTCTCAACGGGAACCAAGCGCCCTTTAGCGTCTTCCATAAAGCCTTTGGGAATGCTTGTGCCCGTACTTGTTTTTGCCTGCTCGTTCATATTCATGGGTTAACCCTTGTCCGCGTTTAACATTTGGTTGTGTGTTGTCTTTAACGCCCCACTGGTCAGCTCGGTCAGCAGCACAACGGGGCTGGGGTGTTCTTCTACGGCCTTTGCCAACACAGCCAGGTGCCGCTGGCCATCGTCATAAAAGTCCAGATTGTTATTCACTTCATCTTCATCAAAGCGGCCTGCCTCATTCAGGTTGAACGTAACGCCTTGACGCTCAGGACGTATAAAGGCAACACAACCATTGGAGACAGTGGTTTTTTCCAACGACAGAATCAGGTACTGAGGCTGAGTGTTTTTCATAAAACGTGCTCCCTTAGCGTCAATAGGCATTGTGTTGCCAAACAATTTCGCACTGTTCATACAGAGCACTTTTCTCAACCCAGCGGGTGCCGTTGCGGTTGATATGGCGACTGCAGAAACTCTTCAGCCCCTTACAACCTTTAGCGGGGTACACCGTGATGCGTGGTGTTGCCAGGTTCACATCAATGCGATCCACCGTAATATGCATTTGTTCAAGGCCCGTAACTGCGCGGGCCACTAGCAGCAAACTGTTCTTAATGCGCTGGTTTTGGTTTTGACGTTTTGTCATCTCACACCTCCAGAATCAGTTCAGCATTTACCTTAGGGATGCCGATCTCAGCCGCATCATTCATAGCTGCCGTGATGACGTTATGTACCGCCAGCGGATAGAGCACACTGTGTTTACTGCGGCCTGAGAGCTTCTGGCGAAGAGCTGTAACCGCATCCTGATCCATCACATCCACCAGCGCCTTACCGGCCAGAGAGAAGCGGTGATGCAGATAATTCTCCAGCTCCAGATCAAGAGGCAGCAGATTGACCACCTCACAGCGTTGAACCACCTCACGAACCGCCGGGTTCTTTTCATCCAGCTTTTGGCCCAGCTCTGTCTGGCCGATCAGCACAATGCTCAGTAGCTTTGAAAAACCATCTTCCAGTTCAAAGAAACGCTTCAGGTGCTTTAGCGTCGGGATCGACAAGCCCTGAGCCTCTTCAATCATCAGCAGATGGCGATTACCCGCCCGCTGTGATTCCCGCAGGGCCGTATGCAGCTGACGGTAGAAAGCATCCTGGCTGCGCTTGGGTTTCTCGTGGGGGGCAATCTCCGCCATAATCGCCTCAGCGATATGACGGGCCTTCAGCGTCTTACCCTTAATATCGTTGTCTTCCATACCCAGCACATACGGCTCAATCACCGTGATCGGCAGCTGCTCTTTATCGATCCACTCAATCAGATCCCGACGCAGCGTCGATTTACCCGAACCGGATTCACCCACCACCGCCAGAAAGCCACCATGCCGGGCAGCAGCCCGCATCGCCTCACGCACATAGCGGGCATCGGGCGTTAAAAACACCTCCTTCTGAGAACGTGGCTCAGAGAAGGGATCACGCTGCAGCTGAAACGCCTGGCGCGCTTTTTGTGTCAAAGATTGTTTTCGTAGTAACATCGCATCGTCCTCCTGGGACTGCTTCTTTTGGGAAGTAGGTGGGGTTGTTTGCGGCAACCCCGCCACCTTAAATACCTGCTTAACCGCAACCTGATCCGCCCCCTGATTCACCAACCAATCGGTGATTTTGTCTTTCAGGCCGCGCTTATCCATCGACTTAGGCCACTGGTTGTGATTCACAATCTGCGACAGGGCGGCAGGTGACACATTAAGCACCCCAGCCAACGCAGACTGCGACTGGTTCAGTTCTGCCAGCACATTTTTCAGCTCTAACATCAGAGTGGTCCTCCATTCACCACCTTCAGGGCTGTCGCCTGAGGCTTGGTTAACTGCTGCTCAATCTCATCCAGCTGGGCTTCTGCTGCCCCTTCCGGATAACGCTGCTCCAGCCAGGCAAAATATTCCGGCTTCCAGTCGTTACCTAAGCGGCTGCGTAGTCGCATCGCCAGCTTGGTGGTTGATAACGGCGGCAGCTCAACAGACGTTGTCTTGAGGTTGTGCTCTGTACCCCGGCGCGGCATATAGTCCGGCAGCTGTTCCGTATCCAGAGATTTGAAAGGATCGAAGCGGCCATCCAGCGGAATCGTCTTTTGTTTGCGTGCTTTCTCGGCATCCTCAGCAGACTCGGTTCCTGTCATCAGCTGCTCAATCGCCTTCTTAACTTTCTGGCCAGAGGTTTCCGCCGGAGTGCGATAGCCCTCATCAATAACCGGAGCCAACTCAGGAAAGCCAAACTCATCCGTCCCGATCAGTGGCAGCACATGAATCACCTCATGGCCGTTTTCGTCCGGCATTAACGCCTGGGCGCAATTGTCACGCCACGGGTTGCGCGTCACCTGCAGGCTCTGACCCGTCTCAACATCCAGATGAGAGACGTCGTATTTTTTGCCATCCAGGTTGATATAGTGGCCGTATTGCCCCGCATGAACCTGGCGGGAAACCGGCCCTGCAACCGCCAGATCCCGACAGACCTCAACCGAGGGAGCCTTAACCAGCTGATCCTCTTTGATTCTCAGCCAGGCACTTGAGCGTGTCATACCGTGGCGGCGGTGCTTCTGCCGAGCGTTCCAGACCGAGCGCCACTGTTTTGCCAGCTGATTCAGCTCTGCCAAGTCCGCCACCGGACGAAACTTCAGACCAAATTCAAAATGCTGCTCAATCAAACGACGGGCATTCTCCACCTGCCCGGTTGCCCGAGCATTGCCGGGAGCATGGGCAATCGGCTTAATGCCCAGCGCCTTGCATAGGTTTTTGGCCATCGCTGAGGTGTTAGCGCTGCCGGGGTCCATATACAGCACCTTAGGCACCCCGTGCAGCAGATCCGCACCGCCGCGCTCCTGCATCGCATTGATCAACACTGAACACAGGTTCTCACCGGATTCAGCTCCCATCACATATTCCACATAAACCCAGCCGCTGGTGTGGTCGGTAATCTCATACGACCACACCCGATCCGCCATAATGTTCTGCACATTTTTAGGCTTGTTCTTGTAGAACTTGTCCCGATCCATCACCTGCAAACCGTTACCGGTTTTCGGGTCGGGTTTCAGGTAATACAGAACACACAAAGACGCATCGATCTGCCAAACATGATTCGGGTGTTTAGAGGCCAGCGTGGTATGGGCCGTAGGGCGCAACAGCTGCTCTGGATGAACCCCATAGCTCCGCAGCGCCCGTTGAATCGCACTGTCGGATAAAGGCACCAGCTCACCGGTTGCCTTATCGATCCGCTCAGCCTTGATCAGGTTGTTATCCCGAAGCCCCTCGATCACCTTAGAAACACTACCCAGCTGGCGGCCATCCCGGCGCAGCGTCTCCATAATCACCCCACTGATCAGCAGGGCTTCATCACGGGTTAAGCCGCTGGTGCCTGCATCTTTGCGCTGTTTACGGGGGGCGTTCTGCACAGTCAGCTCCTTACGGTAGCGATGAAAGGTCGCCAGAGAGATATCCAGCGTGGTGCAAGCCTCGGCATAGATCTCCTGTTTACGACCATGCCCGGCCTGTTCAGCGGCCCTAATCGCGGCCATCATCACTTCAATCGTTGCCGGACTCATTCGACTGCTCCTTGTCTCCCGGCGCTTTATTGGCCGGCTCATAGTCACCGTCTACCCAGTTGAACTGCTGTTCACCGATTTCAGCTTCAACCGCCGCTACGGCTTCCGGGTTCATCCAGTCCAGCTCATCGCCCTCAGCATCCGGCAAGCTGTAATCCTCTTTCAGGGCGATCAGTTGCTTTTCCAGCTGGCTGATAAGGCCCGCCATAAACAGACGCTCATCGGTTCCGGCTTCATTGGCCTGAGTGGCTAATACATCAAACGCCTGCCGCAGGCCGCCCATCAGGCTGACCTCTGCCTCGTAGGCGATACTGCTCACCTCCTGCCGCAGGGACTTAATCGACTCATCCGGTTTCAGGGTTTGGATACGGCGCTTCGTCTTCTCCAGCTCAAAGCGGACTTCGGTCAACTCCATCGACTTTTTATTCAGCACCTCACCCTGGGCCTCGTAATCCGCGCGGGTATCGTCCAGCTGTTGCGTCAGGGCTTCTTTCTCTTTGGTATGCTTGCTGATGATCTCCTCAGCCAGCTCAACAAAATCTGTTTTGTCCCCGGTTTTAGCCACTTCCAGCAGGGCTTCTTTCTGGTCTTCCGGCAGCTTGCGATACTGGCGCATTTCGCGGTAGCCGATGCCCATTCGAGTCATAGCCTCTAAAGCTTCTTCACCAAGCTGCTTTAGGTTCAAAATATCCTCATCGACCTTTTGACGAGATTTTCCAAGTAACCGACAAAAGTCATCCCAAGTACCAGATAACTGCTGACCGTCGGCAGTTGTCTGACCCGCAAGCGCCTTGTAGAGGCGGTTTTCCTTCACATAAGCCATTTTCGAAGTGCTGACCGTCAGCGAAAATTGAGCCATTGAATCGGCCATCTGAGCCTGACCCAGCAGCTGGTTGACCAGTGCATGATCCGCTGTATTTTGCCCCTGCAGTGCTGCTGCCTGATTCTGCAGCTCGTTCAGCACATCGTTTTGATTGGTGTTGTCGCTCATCATCACTCTCTCTTAAAAGCTGCCAGCCATAACACGCTGGTTTAGTTCGTTTATCCGGTCAGAGGCGCGGGCCATCTCGTTAGCGTGGGCCTGGGCGATCTGTAGCGCCCGTACACTCAGGGCGTAGCGGCCATTGTCCAGCTGAGTCGCCATACCCGCCTGAATCAGCGTATTCAGGCAGCGGTTAACCGTGGCCG
The DNA here is from genome assembly GCF_982874595.1 of Oceanospirillum sp. Classification (NCBI taxonomy): domain Bacteria; kingdom Pseudomonadati; phylum Pseudomonadota; class Gammaproteobacteria; order Oceanospirillales; family Oceanospirillaceae; genus Oceanospirillum; species Oceanospirillum sp. Next base: position 10,369 of record NZ_CEYNZH010000025.1, read on the forward strand.
CACTCATGTTCAGTTTTTTAGCCAGATCGCCATTGCTCAGGCCCGATAGGGTGTGACCCTTCAGGGCATCCATCACTTCCAGAACCTTTAAACCGCTGGTATTGACTCGGGTATCACTCATGGCGTTTACCTCAAGCAGTTTGACGGAGCTGCTCTTTAGTCCGGCGTATAGTTGGCTGAGGCTCCCAAATGTCTTGAACAGGCTTACCAATAATCGTGGCAATTCGGTTGGCAATACGCGCCGAGGTACTGCGACCAGCAATCACGTTGCTTACAGCAGTACGAGAAACATGCAGTTCATCTGCAATTTTTGCGGCGCTAACATTTTTTTTACTAAGGGCGGCTTTAATATCTGCTGGGTGCATGTCAAAATCCCCGATAGGTTTACAAGTGAACTTCACTTAATCGTTTAACTTAATCACTTACTCTGTGAATCTATTATGGAAACAATTGTTTCCATCGTCAAGCTTAAATGGAAACAATTATGTCCATCGGAGAAAGACTAAAAGAAGTTCGTGAAGAGCTTAAGATGACTCAAACAGAGTTTGCTGAAGTGGCCGCAAGCCTGGGTGCTCCGGGTGCAACTAGGCAGTCCCAAGCTAAATATGAGAAAGGGAAGTCTGTTCCCAGTGCTGCTTATATTGCAGCTATCGCAGGTGTTGGTGCGGATATTAACTATATCCTTTTGGGTGAGCGCGCCATGCCAGTACCTGCAATAGAAACCCTTCCGGCAGAGGAACAGGTTCTATTGGATGCCTACCGAGCATTAGACGTGAAGCAGCAAAAAGCCTTGCTGGCATCCCTGCTGACTGGGCAAGCGCCCAGTGCTAAAAAGCCCTCAAAGAGCACCGTTAAAACATCAGTTAAAGGCAAAAGTAACAGTGTTAAAACGGTTGGTGGTGACCTGATCGGTAAGATGTAAAACAGGATTAGAGTATGAATAAGGACATTCCTATGATTCGCCTGAAAATAGAAGGCTCACACAATCAGATTATCTGCGTAGGCGGGGACTATGTTGCACCTACTCAGGCCGCTGGTTTGTCTACCCATGACATCAAAGCAATAGCCAAGGCCGTGTGCCTGGAATTAAAAAAAATTTCTCCCAAAAATCGCAACTTAAAAATCAGCAGCTAAAACACTGATGAATTGAATCAGCCCTGATTTATGGGGCGTTCAACTGAAAAGGAATATTCGATGTTTAGGATCTTATTGGTTATAGCGCTTTCCGGCTTTTTAGCGGGGTGTAAAACTTCAGAGGAGCAGTTGCAGGATCTGTGTCTTGAAGGGCTTCGTTCTAATCTCAAAACGTATGCAACATACGGTGGCTGGTCGCTGGAGGATGCACGAGTGCGGCTCGCTGAAATGGTTCCAGCCGAAGAAAGAAACAAGAAATATAATACGGATATGTTCTGGTCTTTTGAGGTTGTCATCAGTGGCTTTACGCTGAAAAACGGATTTAACGCAGATGTTCAGTCCATAGCCACGTGCAGCGGTTATGTCAGTAAATTTTCGTCCGAAGACGACTTCAACGTACCGGATAGCCACACCCTTCTGAAATATATGCTTAATGGTCAGAAGCTAGGGATTTAAAAATCCCTCTCCAGTTCAGGGCGACATACACCGGGAAAAGCATGGACGATCCTACAAGCTTTACCTGCCTAATGCGTTAGAGGGGGAGGTGGTAGATGGCTGCAACCACAGAGGGATTAGCAGTGACCAATATTGATCAATTCAACCAAATTACCGGTCAGGTACTTGCCGAATTGTATGAGGTGTTCCCAAGAAAAATAACCTTGTCTGCAAAAGAGTTAGGTGAAGGCTCAGACACAGATTTTCACTTCGCTTATGACAGCATATCGTGGCTTCAAGAACATGGTTATTTTGATGTAGCAGTGAAAAACACTACAGGTGATTTTCACGGCTCCGTGCTTACCCCTAAAGGGTTAGCCGTTTTGAATGCTGTTCCTGATAGCCTAGAAGCAAAAGAGAGCTATGGAGACCTATTAGTGAACGCTGCAAAAGACACCTTCATAGAGCAAGGCAAAAAAGGGCTTGGTGAGCTTGCTGCAAAGGCAATTGCTTACGGCTCTACTTTGCCAATAAACATCGTGGGTTAGGAGGTGAATTGCCTGTCCGATAATGTGTTTGAATCGTCCCTTCAGCACCTCTAACCCCTTTGCCAATCCACTTATGCGGTTTTTTTATATGTCAAAAATTCCAGTTGCTCCAAAAACTGTTGCCACAAAGAAATTCCATGTTGATTTTTTTCAATTAGTCTTCGATGGAATAAATGGAGAAATTCAATCTCCGTATGCTGGTTTTGTTGCTGTAAAAGACGGCGTGATTAACTCTATCGACAAAAATGGAGACTATTCGCGTGAGCTATGGAACTTAGAGAAAAAAATACCAGCAAGATCTATCCGGGGCGAATTGAGAAAGTTCAGAACTTCTGATTTGCCAGAGATTGGTTCAATGGGCCAGAAGGCAGAACAACTTGAGTTAGAAGATGGTCAAGGCATTATTGAGAGGAACTTCTTCGTATATTACGAAAAACACCATATCTTAGCTTGGCACCGAAACGGTCATGGAAGCACTGCCCGCCAGTTTGCCAAAACACTTTCCAAGCTTTTTAATGCGTCTGTTCAAGCTTTACCCGTTGTTAAGACTGATGCAATTGAACGCCTGCTCCGGGGCGAAATTGAACTCAAGAGAATTGAAGTTAGCTTACCTAAACCAACCAACCCAGAGTTATATGACAGCAACGATTTTTGTAAAACGACTTTAAATATGATGAGTGAGTCTTACGCTGATAGTATGATGCTGTCCTTGAATATTGATTCGAGAAAACCGGGATCTGAGGGAAGGCTAAGCTCTAAGATGAAACGTGTCATAGCTGAGTTTGTTGACCTGGGCGCGACTAAGGCGCGTGCTCATGCTGATGGTGTAATGGAACCTATTGATTTAATTACTGACAGAGTTTCATCAACCCAAGAAGTTGAGACGAATGTGAGATACCCCACGAGTGCTTCCATGTTCGCAATGCTTGATAGAGCGAGAGACGAATGCTCGGAGGACATTGAGGCCTATTTCGGAGTAACGGACGATGTCGCTTCTTAAATATGGACTGGTTCTGATCACTGCAGCCCTTTTTTTTCATTACGGAAAAGGTATATCTTCATCAGTATTGCATTCCATCGCAGGAGTTGTGGCAAGTGTTGCGGGGACTCTTTTAGGGTTCCTGATAACATCGATAGCGCTAATGACTGCGGTAATGGATAGAGTATTGGTCGTACGAATGAGAAAATCGGGCCACTATGAACGCCTTATAACTGATGCATTCTTAACCTGTGCATCTTTGTTGGCCCTAGTTTTGGTTTGCATACTAAGCTTATTTTTCAGTGGTGCTGTTAACCATTATATTTTTACAGCAGTAGTGATTTTTTTAGTTTACAGCTTTCTGTCTGCGACAGAGTCAGGTCATCGTTTTTACAATGTGATTACTGCACTTAAATAACGCTCATATTGCCCTCCTTTAAAAGACACGTCCCACAACCTCACACTAAGCTGCCCTAAACCGGCAGCTTTTTCTTTTTAGGGGGTGCAACATGCACGATCAGCAACTGGATATGATGGGCATGGATGAGGTGGATCTGGATACGATTCTGGCGAATCTGGATCAGATGGAGTCTGACCCGCGCCTGTGGCCTAAGACGCTGGCCGATCTGATGGCGGTGGTACAGCAGCAGATCTGCCGCAGCCAGTCGCTGCCAAAAGATAAGGCGTATCCTGTGGCCCGTGATATTATTGCCGCGTTGGCTCACTATATGGGTGGGCGGCAGATGTACCTGCCCCGTGATGATCGCTTAAAGCGTGCCTTTAGAGATATTCAGATTTACCAGGCGTTTGATGGTCGTAACCATCAGGCGCTGGCGGAACAGCACGGTCTGACCACCATGCAGATTTACGCTATTCTGGCCGAACAGAAAAAACTGCACATTGGCCGGGTTCAGCAATCCCTCTTCAGCTGATCCATAGATAAACACTTGAATCCCGTCGTTTAGAGAATCCCCCGTAAGCTGCTGAAAAGCACTTTACGGGGGATTTTTTATGTCGCTGGATTTCAAATCACCAGCCTTTGACCAAGCCATTGATTGGCTGCTCAGTCCGGACATTGAGGGTGATCATTCCAATGATCCGGCAGACCGGGGTGGTGACACCTGGTACGGCATCAGCCGTAATGCCCACCCGGAGATCAGCTGGCCACCTACGCTGCTGCAAGCCAAAACCATCTACCACGAACAGTATTGGCGCGCCTGCCGTTGCCCGGATCTGCCCCCTGTACTGGCTGTTGCCACCTTTGATGCGGCCGTTCAGCACGGGGCGCGTCAGGCGGTGCGTTTGCTGCAGCAGGCGCTGGATATTGAAGATGACGGCATTATCGGCCCTGTCACCCTTAAAGCTGCTCACGCCTTTTGTGCCGATGCCTCTCTGGGTACCAACCAGATCGCTCACTTACTGAGTTACCGCGCCCGCTATTACACCGCCATTGTGGCTAATGACGACACCCAGTCACGTTTTATGCGTGGCTGGATGCGGCGTCTGTTTCTGTTGCAGCAGCTGCTGTGGGTGGTCGCGCACTCGGATCAGCAGGGTAAGGAGTAGATCATGAGTTGGTTCAGTCATCTGTTCTCCGGCTCTGCCGGTTCCCTGGTCGAAAGCGTGGGCAAGGTCGCAGATCGCTTTATCCGGACGGATGAAGAGAAAGATCAGTTCACCCTTGAGGTCGAGCGCCTGCTGCAACAGCGGGACAGCGAGATTGAGCAAACGATCCGCGCTGAGCTGCAAGCCAAAGAGCGCGTTCTGGTGGCCGAACTCTCTCAGGGAGACTGCTATACCAAGCGCGCCCGGCCTACCGTGGTCTATGCCGGTTTGGCCTTTATCGGTTTTAACTACGTGGCTTTCCCTCTGATTGCGCGCATCGCCAATGCCTTTGGGCTGGCGATGGATCTGTCCCCGCTGGCGGATCTGCCTACAGAGTTTTGGGTCGCCTGGGGAGGTATCTGTTCCAGCTGGGTGATTGGCCGTTCTATGGAAAAACGGGGTGTCCGGAACCCTGTGACGCAAGCCATTACCGGCACCTCATCAACCCTTCTGGATCGTTAATATGGCTGATATCGCAGACCGTGCCGCTAAGGCCGAACAACGCAATCTGAATCACAGTCTGGCCCAAGCTCTGAACAGACCCGCAGAACCACCCCAATGGGTTGAGGCCGGTCAGGTGCTTTGTCTGGATTGCACGAATCCCATCCCCGAGGCACGGCTTAAGGCTAAGCCCGATGCCGCCCGCTGCACCTTCTGCCAGTCGGTCAGAGACCGGCGGCAGCGTTTGGGGCTGGACACACCTTCAGGCCAATAGGAACCCTTATGGAATGGATCGCTAAATACTGGGCACCGATCTGGGCGCTGATTACCACCGGTGGGCTGGTCATTATGGCGTTGCTGAGTAAAACCTACGCCAAACAAGAGACGGTGGATAAGCAAACCCGGCGTATTGATCACCTGGAGGGGCGAATGGATGACCTGCCCACCCGAACAGAGATGCATCAACTGCATCTGGAGATCGCCAACTTGCGCGGAGATCTGAAAGAGCTCAGCCCGCGACTGGAGCGAGTTCAGCATATTTCAGATCTGCTGATGGAAAACCAACTGAATGAGAAATGCTGATGCCAATTAAGGAACTGTTAACTGCGGATCAGCGCCTGTGCCTGATCCGCAGCCTGAATGATGCCGGTGGTACGGCCAATGAGTCGGTGATTCAGGATTGCCTGGATGCCTACGGCCATGCCCTAAGCCGCGATACGGTTCGTACCCATTTCGCCTGGCTTGAGGAACAAGGGATAATCACCCTTGAGGATCTGGCCGGATGTCAGGTCGCCACACTAACCCAGCGGGGTTATGACGCGGTTGATGGTCGCTGCACCATCCCCGGTATTAAACGCGCCCGCCGGAGTTAAGCCGTTATGAGCAAGCCCGCCAGCGAGAAGAAGCGCAACCGCCGCTCCAAGGTGCAGATGCTACCAGAGCAACTGAAAGCCGAGCTGGATCAGATGCTGCGGGATGGTCGCCTGAGCCAGCAGGAGGTTCTGGACGTCATCAATCAGCAGATTGAATCCAACGGACTGCCGGAAGATGCCAAGATCAGCCAGTCCGGATTGAGTCGCTACGCCACCCGTATGGAAAAGATCGGGGCTAAAATCCGCCAAAGCCGCGAAGTGGCTGAAGTCTGGACCGCAAAGCTGGGCAACCAACCCACCAGCGAGGTCGGTAAGCTGCTGCAGGAAGTGGTACGGACGATGGCGTTTGATACCAGCATGCACATGAGTGAGTCCGAAGAGCCGATTGAACCCAAAGCCCTCAGCCAGATGGCGTTGGCGATTCAGCGGGTTGAGCAGGCCGCCATGACCAGTCATAAACGCGAAAAAGAGATCCGCAAAGCCTTTGCAGAGGAAGCTGCTAACGCTGTTAGTGAAGAACTGCGCGGCCAGGATGGTATGTCTGAGCAACTGGAAGACCGCATCAGACAAGTCTTACTAGGTAAAGCCTGATGTCACTCAAGCCTATTAATCAGCCCCACAAAATCGACCTTGCCGAAGAAATGGAGATTCACGGTGTCGTCGTACCTCAAGAGATTGAGGATGCCATACCCGGTGGTGCAGCGGTTTTTCTGGGTTATCAGCAACGCTGGTTTGAAGATGAAAGCCAGATCATGATTGCGGAGAAATCCCGCCGTACCGGTCTGACTTGGGCTGAGTCCGGGCGTAATGTGATCAATGCTGCCAAGCCCCGTAAGCGCAGAGGCTGTAATACCTTTTACGTCGGTTCTAAGCAAGAGATGGCGTTGGAGTATATTGCCGCCTGTGCCCTGTTTGCCAAAGCCTTTAACCAGCTGGCTGAAGCCGATGTGTATGAACAGACGTTCTGGGACACCGGCAAAAAGGAAGAGATCCTGGCTTATATGATTCGCTTTCCTAACAGCGGATTTAAGATTCAGGCCCTCAGTTCCAGACCGTCAAACTTGCGTGGCCTGCAGGGTGATGTGGTGATTGATGAAGCCGCCTTCCATGAATCTCTGGAAGAGCTGTTGAAAGCGGCCTTGGCTTTGACCATGTGGGGCAATCGGGTGCGCCTGATCAGTACCCATGATGGTGTTGATAACCTGTTTAATCAGTACATCCAAGAGGCCCGAGAGGGTAAGAAAGATTATTCCGTACACCGGATCACGCTGGATGATGCGATTGCCGAGGGATTGTACCAGCGCATCTGCTATGTCACCGGTCAGGAGTGGTCGCCTGCCGCTGAAAAAAAATGGCGTGATGATCTCTACAAAAACGCCCCTAACCGGGAAAGTGCCGATGAGGAATACGGCTGTATTCCGAAGAAATCCGGCGGTGCGTATCTGACACGTATGTCGATTGAACTGGCAATGGTTCAGGATCACACCATTCCGATCCTACGCTATGAAGCCCCGGAAGGTTTTGAAACCTGGTCAGAACACCAGCGCGAATCTGAGGTTGATGCCTGGTGCAAAGCGCATCTGTTACCCCTGTTGGAAACGTTAAGCCCTGATTGCCAGCACGCCTTCGGGGAGGATTTTGCCCGTAAAGGCGATTTAACGGTATTTACGCCCTTAGCCATCAACCCGAACTTAACCAAGCGCGCACCCTTTGTCGTCGAATTAAGCCATCTCACGTATGACCAGCAGAAGCAGATCATGTTCTTCATTATGGATCGTCTGCCCCGGCTGTGTGGTGCGGCGTTTGATGCAACGGGTAACGGTGGCTATTTGGCTGAAGCAGCGGCACTGAGGTACGGCACCGACAGCGTTGACCAGGTGCATCTGTCCCAGAATTGGTATGGCGAATGGATGCCGAAGCTAAAGGCCGAGTTTGAAAGCCATAACCTGCAACTGCCCCGTCATCAGAGCGTGATGGATGATCTGTTGCAGATCAAAGTCATTAATGGTGTGCCGCAGATTGATAAAGGTCGTCAGAAAGATCTGGAAAGTAAATCAGGCAAAGGCAAGCGCCATGGTGACTTTGCCGTGTCGCTGGCGATGGCGATCCGGGCCAGCTGGATGGACGGTGGCGTAATTGAGTTCACCGCGCTACCTGGCAAACAGTCAGCCCCAGACAGTGACGATGACGATTATTTAGAGAGTTATGATGGTGAGGGAGCCTGGTAATGGCGGCATCAACAATTGTAGATATAAATGGCAACCCCTTTGAGTTGCCAGATCTTGAAGAACAGCAAACCTTAGGTGATGCAAAGCTATCACCATTACGCAGCCACTACAGCAACCACCCATCAAAGGGTCTAACGATCGCTAAGATCGCAAAGATCTTGTTGGATGGCGAGCACGGGGATCTTATTGATCAGTGCGAACTGGCTGAGGATATGGAAGAAAAAGATCCTCATATTCAGAGCGAACTGGGTAAGCGAAAGCTGGCTCTTCTCGGGGTCGATTGGAATATGATCCCTCCGAAGAATGCAACTGACGCGGAAAAGCGCGATACCGAGATGATCGAAGAAATTCTGCGGGATGCTACCTGGTTAGATGATGCGCTATTTGATGCGGCAGATGCCATTTTAAAGGGCTTTGCCAACCTTGAACTGAAATGGCAATACGCTGATAAAACCCACTATATCGCCGGTGCTGAGTGGCGTGATCCCGCATGGTTTAAAACGCATCCGGATGATCGTAACCAGTTGCGCATTCGGGATGGTAGCCATGATGGGCTGGCATTGCAGCCTTTCGGCTGGCTCAGCCATCAGGCAAAAGCTAAGTCAGGCTACCTATCGCGCCGGGGGCTGGTTCGTGTTCTCGCCTGGCCTTATCTGTTTAAGAACTATGCCGCCCGTGACTTAGCCGAATTTCTGGAGATCTACGGCCTGCCAACGCGCTTGGGTAAATATCCTTCAGGGGCCAGCCCAAAGGAAAAAGCCACACTGATGCGCGCAGTGATGAGCATTGGCCACAATGCTGGTGGTGTGATCCCTAAAGGTATGGACATTGAATTTCACGAAGCCGCTAAGGGTGGATCTGATGCCTATATGGCTCAGATCAATTGGTGCGAGAAGAGCCAGTCCAAAGCGATTCTGGGCGGTACGCTCACCAGTCAGGCGGATGGCAAGTCATCGACCAATGCCCTGGGCAATGTCCACAATGAAGTACGGCAGGAGATCCGTAATGCGGATCTCAAAGCCCTGGCCAATACAATTACTCGGGATATTGTCTATCCCATGTATGCGCTGAATTGCAAGAGCTTCAGCAGTCCACATCGTGTTCCGCGCTTTGAGTTTGATATCACCGAGCCGGAAGATATTAAGGCTTTCTCTGAGAACCTGCCGGGGCTGGTTGGAATGGGTATGCAGGTACCCATGAGCTGGGCACATGAGAAGCTGCAGATCCCCGAGCCAAAAGAGGGTGAAGCCGTCCTAGGGCAAAAGACACCGGCAGAGAAAGAGACACAAAGCGAGTCAGAACAAACCGCTTTGGCCGCGCTGAAAGCCAATAACGAGACAGATTCCGCCCCGGATCAGGAACAGCTAGATCAGGCGTTGGCTGATCTGCCCGCTGAGGATCTGCAACAGCAGATGCAGTCCATGCTGGCTCCGGTGCTGGAGCAGTTGCAAAGCGGTGAGCCGGATCAGGCGCTGGGTCTGTTGGCTGAGCTCTTCCCGGAGATGGATGACAACCAGCTGCAGCAGCAGTTAGCCCAGGCGATGTTTGTCTCAGAGCTGTGGGGGCGATTAAATGCCGACGCCTGATACCGTCAACCTACGCCATGCCTTTGGTCTGGCCCCTAAAGATGCGGTGGCCTATTTTGAGGCCAAAGGCTATGCCGTCAGCTGGAACTGGTGGGACACCTGGCAGGAGGCCCACGCTCAGGCGGTGACAGTCGCAAAAGCAGCGCGTATGGATGTGCTGGAATCAATTCGTGGTGAGTTGGAAACGGCCCTGAAACAGGGCATCACCGAACGGGATTTTGTTAAAGCACTGGAACCCCGGCTTAAAAAATTGGGCTGGTGGGGTAAGCAGATCACAGTGGGGCCGGACGGCAAAGCCGTAGTGGATCAGCTGGGCAGTCCGTGGCGTCTGAAAAACATCTACCGGATCAATCTGCAGACGGCCTATATGGCCGGGCGCTACAAGGCCCAGATGGAGAACAGCGACCAGCAGCCCTATTGGCAGTATGTGGCGGTGATGGATGCTGCCACCCGTAAAAGTCATGCCTCACTGAACGGTAAGGTCTTTCATTACACTGACCCGATCTGGCGCACCCATTACCCGCCCAATGGCTGGGGTTGCCGGTGCCGGGTACGGGCACTCTCAAAACGTGCGCTGGAGCGTAAAAGGCTGACGGTTGAATCATCTGAGGATCGCTTAACCACGCGGGAGATTGATGTGGGGGTTGATCCTGTTACCGGTGAGGTGATCCGCAAACCTGTCACCACCTACACGCTACCCGGCGGGGCCACGCTGACCCCGGATGCAGGCTGGAACCATAATGTCGGGGAAGCGGCGTTTGGCACCGATATTGAAGTGATGCGTAAAATCAGCCGGGTGCAGGATGCTACGCTTCGCACGCAAACTGTTCAGGCGCTGAACAATGCCCCTGAGCGGCATAAAGCGTTTGCCGGTTGGGTAGAGGCCGTCCGCCAGCGGGGTGCACTAAATGACCAGCTGAACCAAAAAGATCTGACTCAGGCGCAGCGGGCCGATATTGTGCAGCAGCTGAAGCAGCGGGTGGTGGATAAGGCGCAGACGTTGGGCTTTGTCAGTGAATCGGTTGCCCGATATGTCGCACAGAAAGGCAAAATACCGGCCCGAGTGCTGGTGATGAGTGAGCAGAATCTGTTACATGCGGATAGCGCCCGGCATCGTAATGATGGCGTAGCCCTGACGAAAGCCGAGTACCAGCGGTTGCCCGAGATGCTGGCTAACCCTGAAGCCGTGCTTTGGGATAAAACTCACAACAACCTGTTGTATGTCGTGGGTTCTTACCGATCGGATGAGCAGCGCATTAAGATTGTGGTCAATGCACCTTATGGCCTCAGAAAGATTAAGGGAGCGCTTGATGTCGTTATCAACGCCTTCAAAGTAGAACGAATCAATCTGCTTCAGGCGGATATGTATGACGTTATTGAGGGGGAAATAAAGTGAACTATTGCGGGGGTATACCAAGAGGGGGGTGGGACTCGAACCGCACATAAAGGGCGCAGCCGAAACCGCCACCCCCGTCTTACCCATCGACGTACACCCCTCTTGGATATAAAAGAGTGTAACTCATGACCATTGAAATTCAACACAACAGCGCAGCTATTCTTGACGCCTTTAACCAGCTGCTGGAACGCTCTCAGGCGATGGAACCGGTCATGCGGGCGCTTTCCGGTGTCATGACCGGAGCCGTTGAGGATGCCTTTGAACAACAGAAAGCCCCAGATGGCACGCCGTGGGCATCGCTCAGTGAAGACACCACCATCCCCCGACGAAAAGCCAAAAACCATTGGCCCGGTCAGACTCTGCAGGATTCCGGTCAGCTGGCTGCCAGTGTTCACAGTGAGTACGGTGATGATTACGCCACCGTCGGTACCAATAAGCCTTACGCCGCCATGATGCAGTTCGGCGGTAAAAAGGCAGACTTCCCGCACCTGTGGGGCGATATCCCCGCCCGTCCGTTTCTGGGCCTGAGCGCTGGCGATGAAGATGAGATTATCGGCATCCTGCAGGACTTTCTGACGTTATCGCCCTAACGGCTTTTTAAGGCGCTCCGGGGCGAATACGGGTATTCACTCGACTATTTTGGTTTTTCGCCCTGTAAAAGCTTTATAAATCGTTTGAAGGTATAAAATCCGTTAACATTGCCATCCTATTTCCTCTCTCATGACTTTGCAGATTCTTAGCCGCTGATTTTTAGCGAAATGCTTGAATCTCCACCCCGCACCGCCAGCCCCTAATCTGGGGCTATGAAAACACATACGCAATCACAAACCGCCCTGGCGGTACTGACCGCAACCACCGGAAATATCGGTTGGGCCTCGTTAGCATTATCTGAGTCTTCTGATGATGGCTGGCAACAGCTGTTACCTGCAGGCCACTTTACTGCTATCGATGGTCGTCCTTTCGATGTGCCTGGCGGGAAGTGGTTTATTGATGCCTCCATTGCTCAGCGCCTCATTGCTCAATTATCAGCATCGGTTAATGACCTGGTGATCGACTACGAACACCAAACCCTGTTGGCCGATAAAAATGGTAAGCCTGCACCCGCTGCCGGTTGGTTTAAAGATGTTGAGTGGCGTGATGGCTCCGGCCTTTGGATCAAGCCTAATTGGACTAGCCGTGCGGCTGAGTTCATCAAAAACGGCGAATACCGTTTCTTATCTGCTGTTTTTCCCTACTCCAAAGAAACCGGCGAACCTCTGTCTTTGCACAGTGCGGCTCTGGTGAACCGACCGGGTATTGATGGCATGAAGGCAGTGGCTGCGTTGTGTGCTCAGTATCAAACATCATCCAACCACAGCGAGGATTCCCCGATGGATGAAAAACTGAAGGCGTTACTGGCCAAGCTCGGCGTCAATGTCGATGAAGGCCAGCAACCAACCGAAGCACAGATGCAGTCTGCTATGGCCGCATTGAGTGCGCTGAAGACTAAGGCTGATGATGCAGATTCAGCGAATCAGGCGTTGGCCGCACTCAAGGCCAAGGGTTCGGATGATGTTGACCTATCCAAGTTTGTGCCGGTTGCAACCTATCAGGCTGCAGTGGTTGAACTGGCTCAGTTGAAAGCCAATGGTCATGAAAAAAGCATCGAACAAGTCATTGCCGATGCTAAGCAGGAAGGTCGTGTCTTCGCAGCAGAGGAAGAGTATCTGACTCAGTTTGGAGAACAACAAGGCGTGGCCGCACTGAAAGGTATGTTGGCTACTCGCCCTGCTGTGGCTGCGCTGAAAGGTCAGCAGACCCAAGATACCGCCCCACCTAAAAAAGGCGAAGGTGCTGATCAAGAACTGTCTGCTGAGGATCTGGCCGTGCTGAAAGCGACCGGCATCAGTAAGGAAGACTTCCTGAAATCCAAACAGGAGCTGAACTGATATGAGTGCTCTAGCAGAACGCGAAGGTCGCAAACGCGATTACCCGGTTAAAGCCGGTGCTGTCATTGCGCCGAATACCCCAGTGGTTTTGGTGAGTGGCTATCTGACCACGGTTGATGTGCTGACGGGCATACCCGCAGGTGTGACCACTTTTGAAGTGGATAACAGCCTGGGCGCTGATGGTGCCGTGCGGGCAGAAGTTGTTACGGGTGAACACAAGTTCAGTAATGCCGGTGATATCACCGTCGCTAATGTAGGGCAAACCGCCTATTTCGTGACGGATGGCCAGGTATCGATCTCAGATGACACCGCGACTCGTAATGCAGCAGGAAAAATCACTCAGGTTGATGTCAACGGCGTCTGGGTTTCTGTCGGCGTTTAATCCACTGAACACAGGTAATTAACATGGATATTACACCAAACGCATTGCGCGCACTTTATGCCGCTGTGAACACCTCATTCCAACAGGGGCGCGGTAGCTACACCCCACTTTGGCCCCGGATTGCCACGTTAGTGCCATCCAATACCGCCACTGAAAACTATGAATGGCTCGGTGAGTTCAGTCGCCTGCGAGAGTGGATCGGTGATCGCCAGATCAACCGCATGAAGCAGCACGGTTATTCACTGAAAAACCGCAAGTTTGAAGCCACTGAAGGCATCCCTTCTGAACGTATTGAAGATGATACCTATGGTGTATTGGCACCAAAATTTCAGGATATGGGTTATGCCGCAGCAACCCATCCGGATGAGATGATTTTTGACCTGTTGGCAGCGGGTTTCTCAACCCTTTGCTACGACGATCAGAACTTCTTCGATACGGATCACCCGGTTGGTGAAGGAGATGATGTTCAGTCAGTAAGCAATATGCAGGCTGGTGCTAGTCCCGCCTGGTTCCTGCTGGATACCCGCCGTCCGTTGAAGCCGCTGATTTATCAGCGCCGCAAGGATTACAAGCTGCAGGCTAAAACCGATGCCGGTAATTCAGATCGTGTCTTTATGAGCGATGAGTACCTGTACGGCGTTGATGCCCGTGGTAGCTGGGGTTTTGGTTTCTGGCAGCAGGCATTTGCCTCAAAGGCAGACCTTAATGAAGCCAACTTCAACAGCGCCTATGAAACGCTGAGCAGCTTCAAGTCAGACAAAGGTCGCCCCCTGGGCAATATGCCGGATCTGTTGGTCGTTGGCCCTAAAAACCGAGCAAAAGCTAAAGCGGTTATCGAAGCGGAAAACAAAGCACAGGGCGAAAGCAACATTAACTACAAGGCCGTGGAAGTGCTGGTTGTCCCATGGCTGGAATAACGTCCGGCCCTTTGACACCACGTTAACGCCCCATTTTTCGTTTTGGGTTAACCCCCTTCTGACAAAGAGAGAACTATGCAATGTCTGAAGTTCAGTTGTTTGACAGCCGCATTGAAATCACTTGCTCGGTCCCTGGGTTCCGTCGGGCAGGCATTAGCCACCCTGCGGGTCCGACTGAGTATAAAGCCGGTCACTTCACTCTGGAGCAAGTTAAGCAAATGCGATCAGAACCACGCCTGGCAGTCCGGGTATTGGATGAAGCAGAAGCGAAACAAGTGCCTGTTTCAGATTCAACGGACACCTCTTCTGAAGAGCCGCCTCAATCAAGTCCTGAGTCTGAAACGGAAGGGGTGCTGGATGATGAGAAGCTGGCAGGCGATTTAATGTCCGCCGATGAGCTGGCTGATTTAGTTGCTCATATTTCTGAGCTGGATAGCAAGGATGCCGAACTGTGGATGGCCAATGGTGCGCCTAAAACATCGGCGATGCCTTCAGGCACGTCCGCCGATGAGCGTGATGCTGCTTGGGCCGCGTACCAGAGTTTGGTTGCTGAGTCTGCAGAAAGCCAAGAGGCAGAAGAATAATCATGGCTTATTGCACTCGCGCTGATCTTGAGAACCGTTTTGGCAGTTCTGATATTGCCGATCTGGAGTATGGCCGCCCTGGTGCAGTCGATGCAGCGATTGCGGGTGCATCCAGCTTGATTGATAGCTACGTCGGTGGACGTTACCCATTACCGCTGGCCAATGTGCCAGCGGTATTAGCCAATCAGGCGCTAGCCCTGGTTCGCTATGAATTGGATAACAACCCATCAGATGCGGTGATTGCCCGTAAGAATGATGCCATCAAGTACCTAGAGGCACTGAGTACAGGTAAAGCAACGTTGGGCGTTGCCTTGGCTGCTGAACCGGAAAGCCTGGATACCGCCGAGATGCAGTCAGACGGCCATGTCTTTAGCCGTAAAAACACGACAGGGTTCATCTGATGCTGCTGATGGAAACGGAAGCTCGCCTTGAGTCAATCGCGGACAGCCCGTTAGACAACGTGGGGTCAGCGGTCAGTCTGGCGGCAGCTATGGAGCGTCCGCCGGTTAATGGGGTGAGCTGTTTTGTAGTGCCGGTGGCAGAGCAACCCGAGAAGAGTCAGCGGGTCTCCGGCCCTGCAGTGCAGAAGGTGCTGGTCACCGTGGGTGTGGTGTTTGCCATTCGCACCCTGAACGATCCCGACGGTGAGCGCGGTTCCCAGAAGCTGGAAACCGCCCGCGATGCGGTACGCCAGGCGCTGTTTGGCTGGCAAGCTGAGGGCACTACCGCCCCATACCTGCTGAGTACCAGCGGCCTGATCCGGATGGAAAATAACGTGATCTGGTGGATGGATCGTTACCAGACCCAGATTCAGCGCCGGGCGTCGGCCTGATAAAAAACAGTGGGCGTCTTATCTTATGAGCAGGAGTTTTTATGAGTAATAGCAGCAACCGCCGGTATATCGCCATCGGCCTGGAAAATCCCGACGGCAGTGTCAGCGGGGCCATGCAGGTGCTGGAAACCCTCTCCGGCTTTGCCATGAATCCCAATGGCGACACCAAAACCCGTGATGTGGTCCGTGGCAGTATGTCCCAGGTGGGCGGCATCGTTGGGGCTAAAAACTGGGATATTAGCATCCCCGTTGAGATGAAGGGTGCCGGTCTGGATACCGACGGCACCACGGTACTGCCCCCGGCGATGCACCCCTTGCTGATGGCCTGCGGCATGGTCTCCGAGGCCGGAGCCATGATCGCCGTTACCGGTCTGGTGGGGTTACCTGAGTTGGGTGATGAACTGACAAACACCACCACACCGGGTGTGGTGGGCACCGTGGCCCATGTCGTGGTGGGTGATGTGGCCGGTGAAGCCGTGATCTGGGTGCGTGATCTGCAAACCGCCCCAACAGCAGCGGATGAATTGTCCGCCGGTGCCGCAACGGCGACCACGGCCAGTGTGGCCGATGCTCTGGTCTACCGCTTAGAGAGTGACCGCACTCAGTACAAAACCGCTGTCATTCACGGCCATATGGACGGCCAGCGCCGGATTGCCACCCGCGCGATTGGCGATCTCAGTTTTGACTGGTCAGCGGGTGAGTTCTGTAAAGCGGATTTCAGCCTGAAGGGCTTGTACCAGTCCCCGGCCAATGTGCCCCTGCCGGAGGCGGAGTACAGCGCTATTGAGCCGCCCATTGCACAAAGCGCCGGGCTGGCCTTGGGGGATTACCCCACAGATACCGGCACCATTGAGAAGCTGAGCTTCAAACTGGGGGCGGATATTCAGCCGGTGCCGGATATCAACAGCCCCAATGGCCGTCACAGTTACCGGATTACCGGGCGTAAGCCTACCGGCAGTATCGATCCTGAAGCGGTGGATCTGGCGGATTTTAACCCGTTCGACCTCTGGGCCAATGGCGGTAAGGCATCGATCCACGCCACCCTGGGCAGTGTGCCTGGTGAGCGTGTTTCCCTGGTCTTGCCTGCCACCCGCATGACCGGAATCAGTGATAAAGAGCGTGCCGGATCGGATGCCTATGACCTGTCTTTTGATGTGACCGGCATCGATGACGACGAGTTTTATCTCTTCTTCCATTAACTCTGTGTAGGTCGTCCTTATAGGGCGACACGGTCAGTCTGACACAGGCATCAGGATTGTCGGGCTAAAGCCCGACCTACATCTTCTTTTATTGACCTTTTATTAACGCTGGAGAAAACCATCATGGCTTTAAAACTGAATACCCACCGTACCTTTACCGCTCCCTGCACCGTGCATTTTCAGGATGACAACGGCAAACCCGCCTCCGGCAGCTTTGGTGCCACTTTTAAGGTCACGGCGCTGGACGCCCTGCGGGATGACGCCAATACCGACAAGAGTCTGCTGGATCTGGTGCTGGTGGGTGTGAATGAAGAGGAACTGGAACTGCAGGATGAGTCCGGCCAGCGCTTAACCGGTGAGGCGCTGCTGAAAGCGGTGAAAGTGGACCCCGCCATCAGCATGGCCCTGGTCAGCACCTATAACGAGCAGATCACAAAAAAGAACCTGAAGCGAACCTGATCCAGGTCGCGCACTACTACGCCCGGCAGGCATTGGCGGACACCCCCGCCGATGCCACGGAACTGGATCAGCTGGTCAGCCCGGCCAGCGCACAAAAAATGCGAAACCGGCTTTCAACCGCCGCTCAGGATGCCCCGGATGATTGCTGGGTGCTGGAAGAGAACTGGCCGGCGGCCCGCTTGTTCTGGGCCTGTGCGGGCAGCTGTTGGCAGCATCTTCCCATGACCGGCATTGTCCAGGGGATGAACTACCCCGCTGTAGATGTGGTGATCCGCCGGGGCGGGTTTGAGATCAGCCCCGAGGATTGGCGGCGGTTTCAGGTGCTGGAAGCCGAAGCGCGGCAGCAGTTGAATCAGGAAAGATAGATCGCTTTTCAACGAAAGACAGAAAGGAAGATCCCGGCAATACCGGCAATGACCATCAGGCAGCCCCCGACAAACGCAAAGGTGACGCCAGCAAACAGGCCATATAGGGCAAACAGCGCGCCCCATAACATCATTTTTGCAAGCATAAGGTAGATTCCGTGTCCAATGATCTGCAGCTAAAGCTAACACTAAAAGCCGATGGTCGCCAGTTAAGCGGCGTGCTGAAAAACGCCACCGGTGATGTGGTGCAGTTTGGTCAGCGCAGTGAGCAGGCAGCACAGACCAGTGCTCAGGCGTTCGGTAAAACCCGTGCCGGGGTGCAGTCGATCTCTGAGCAGCTGCAGGATGCCCGGCATCAGTTACTGGCCTTTGTAGGTGTTAGCCAGGCATTCAGTGCCGGTCAGCAGATGGTACAGACCGTTGCCAGCTATCAGGATATGACCACTAAGCTGGAAGGGCTTTCAACCACGGCTGCCGCCTTTGCCGAAAATGAACAGTACCTGATCGATCTCTCCCAGGAACACCATAAAAACCTGCTCACCTTGGGCGATGGTTACAGCCGTATTCTGTCTTTGGAAGAGGCACAGATCGTCAGCCGTGAGCAGGGCCGTGCCATTCTCGAAGGCCTATCCAATGCCAGCAGTCGCCTCGGTGCCTCTAACGTTCAGCTGGAACAGTCTCTGTATGGTTTGGCGCAGGGGTTATCGGCAGGCACTTTGCGCGCGGAAGAACTCAATCAGATTACCGAGCCTCTGCCCGGCTTACTGCAGGCTCTGGATCGGGCCAGCGGCCAAGCCGCCGGTGGCTTTCGTCAGCTGGTGAATGATGGGCAGGTTACTTCGGATATGTTCCGGGACATTCTGATCGTCGCCTTTCAGGATTATGAAGGCGCTGCTGCCTCAACCGCAGACAATCTCAGCGCCAAATTTACCGATGTGCAAAACAGCTACACCTTATTGGCACGCTCTCTGGAGCAGCCCGTAGGGAATGCTTTGATTCCTGTTTTAGACGGTATAAGTGACGGGACACGCTGGGTCTCTGAGAATACAGAAGAACTGACAACGGTGCTGGGCGTTACGTTGGTGACGGCGGCCACCCGATCCGCTGGGGCGTTTGCGGTCAGTACCGCAGCCACGGTAAAGGATAACCTGGCAAAACGTGCCGCCGTTGCCGAAGAGTTAAAGCTGGCACAGGCGCAATCGGTCGCTACCGCTGCGGCCCTGCGCCATGCCCAGGCACAAACCGGTTTAACGGTTGCTCATGGCTCGGCGGCTAAAGCCGCTGAGGCTCATCGCCTAGCAACACAACGCCTGGCTGTTGCACAAGCCGCCACCCGTGGCGCAGGCCGCGCGTTACTGGGTTTATTGGGCGGGCCTGTTGGTCTGGCGATCACTGCCGGTTTGACGGCGGCTGCTTTTATTGATTGGGGTGATAGCGCTAAAACCGCAGCAGATGGCACGGATTGGCTAAAAAAGAGTACAGAAGGGCTGACCAAAGCACAGCTAGAGCAACAGCTGATGCAGGGTGCTGACATCTATGCCGATGCAAAAAATGATCTGGAAGAGTACCAGTCTCAAATTGACGGCTTAACCTACAAGATAGAGCGGTATCAGAACAATCATTCCCAGTTTTTGCCATCGATGCAGGGCGATTCAATCGCCATTGAGCAATGGAAGCGCGACCTAGTTGACGCCAAAGCTGAATTTGACGGGGCCAGCGCAGAGGCAGAAAAATACAATCAAAAGCTGGCAATGCTGGAAGATCTAATCAAACGAGCGAACAGCGCAGGCCCGATAAACCCCGAGAATCTATCGCCCCCACCCGTGCCGGATAAGACGCTGGAGTCGTTCGCTAAACTGACAGCGACCCATAATGCGCAGATCATCGCACTGGAACTGGGTGCCCGTGCTCAGTATGAATATCAGCTGCAGCAGAAGGGTTTGGAGCCTCAGCTGCAGCAAACGCTGTTGGCTCAATACGACTATATCGAGGGATTGAAAGAACGCCAGAAAGCTGAGAAAGAAGCGGCAGATGCCGCTCAAAAAGCCGAACAACAGGCCCAGCGCCAAAGCGACCTGTTTGTCGATCGTATCAACCAATACAACGCAGAGATTATCGCCCTCACCGAAGGCACGCGCGCCAAACTGGCTTACGATCTGGCCCAGCAGGGCTATAACGAAACCCAGATCGAAACCCTGTTGGCACTGGATGACCGCAAAACGGCGCTGGAAGCCCAGCAAGCCGCAGACGAAGAGGCTGCCAAAGCACAGGCCAAAACCACAGAATCTATCGCTGCCAATACCGTCACTCTCACCACGCTGACTGAACAGGCCGCCGACCGTATCGACAGCGCCTTTTCCGATGCCTGGGCCAATATTGATGACGGCTTTGGCGGCTTAGTGGATGGCATTCAGTCCGCATTCACTCAGATGCTTGCGGAGATGGCCCATGAAGCGCTGACCAAGCCGATTATCCTCAATGTGCAGCAGAGTCTGAGCCCGGCGGGCTCGGTATCGGATCTGGCCGGATTGGTCGGTAGTGCGGGTAATCTGGGAGCAGGTTCTGCCGGTGCGGGTCCTGTCGGTCCGGGCCTGGGTGGCGCGGCCGGTGCCGCCGGCTCTGCCGGCATCAGCATGGCGTCCGGTGCTATTGCGGCCGGAGCCCTGGTTACGGTGGCCGCGATCAACGCTCACAACAAAGCCGATGACGAGCAGATGAAAAAATACACGGCGGAATACCGTCAGGGCGTTCAGTCTACCGGTACGGTGCTGGGGGATATTAACGCCAAGTCGCACTCCGTTTCCGAGCTGACCGCTGAACTGGTGGATATGAACACCGATGTCCTCAGTGTGAATTTCGACATGCTCACCAGCTTGCGGGCCATTGAGTCGGGTATTGCTGGTGTATCAACCGGCATGGCGCGGCAGCTAACGCAGGCCGGGGGGTTGGAGGATTACAGCGGATCGCTGTCAACCTCAAAAGCGCTGGATACGGTACTGGGCAGCAGTATGGTGAATATTGCATCAGGTGCGCTGAATGCTGCTGGCTTAGGGATCGTGGGTGATTTTGTCGGCGGTTTGATTGGCTCTGTCAGTAGTGCGATCTACAGCAAGAAAAAATCATTGCAGGATGCCGGTATCGAGTTCGCGGATCAGACGCTGGGTTATGTAATTGACGGTGGCTTTGTCTCTGCCCAGGCATACCAGCGCATCAAAACCACCCGGCGCACATTCGGTATCAAATCCAGTTCCAGTAGTACAACGCGTTTTGATCTGGATGACTCGATTCAATACCAGCTGGGTGATGTGTTCGGCAATGCTGCGTCGGTGTTGGCCGATGTGGCCGGTGAGATGGATATTGCCGGCCGTCTGGTGGATCAGTCCGTGGACGGTTATATCCGCAGTCTCACCATCGACAAGGGTAAGCTGTCCCTGAAGGGCTTAAAAGGCGATGAACTGAGTGCCGAGATCGAAGCCTACATCAGCAGTAATCTTGACCGTTGGGCTTCTCAGATGCTGGATGCCGCAGATCTGTCCGGCTGGGTGGAACAGTACCAGGAAGCCGGCGAAGGCGTCTTCCAGACGCTGGGCCGCTTGACCGCTCAAAGCAGGGCTTTCCAAGCGACGGCGGATCGGCTGGGCCTGCAGTTTGATGTCTCCGGTCTGGCCTCAGCCGAGCTGACCCAAAGCCTGGCGGATCTGGCCGGGGGCTTTGATCAGCTGCAGTCTCAAACTGCTGCGTATTACCAAAACTATTTCAGCGAAGCAGAGCAGCAGGCGCACCTGCAACAGCAGCTCACCGTTGCCTTTGCCGATCTGAACCAGACCTTGCCGGCCAGTAAAGCGGAATTTCGTTCACTGGTGGAGTCACTGGATTTGACCACAGAAAGCGGTCAGCAGACCTATGCCCGGCTGATGCGGCTGCAGGGCGTGTTCAGTGATTACGCCGATGAGATGGAGAAAACCGCTCAGTCCGCCATTGAGGCCGCCGCGGCAATACGAGCCGCGCAAAATCAGCAGATCTCCGATGCGGTAACGCCATATCTCCAAAGCCTGGCGGACTGGTCGTCAGCAGAGTTGTCCCGCATCGAGTCCGACTACCGGGAGCGTATCGCACTCGCAGAGCAGCAGATGCGTATCGGGCGTGAGCTGCGTCAGTACGTTGAGCAGCTGAAAATCAGCGATCTGTCACCCTATGACCCGGGTGAAAAGCTGCAGCTGGCCAGTGCAGCATTTGCAAAACTGCTGGTCCGGGCCGAGAGCGGGGATCTGGATGCCGCGGGTCAGCTGCAAAGCGCAGCCAATGCCTATTTGCAGAATGCAGATTCGTACTACGGTCGGTCCGATCCGTACACCGCTATTTTCGAGGATGTTAGCCAGTCCCTTGACCAGCTTGGCCTCGACATTATGGGTGGTTTGGATGGTGACTCAGTCGGAAAACTCAATGCGCAAATGCTTTCAGAGCAACAGCGTATACGTGATTATGCTCGTGAGCAGCTGGATTGGACGGTCTCGCAGTACGATGCGCTCACGTCTATTAGTCAGCTGTTGGAGCTGTTGCCAGAGACTCTGGCGTCTCAACTGGGATCTATTACCGGCACGGCTGCGGCATCAGCCGCGTCATCTACCGAGGATTTAATAAAATCCCAATGGGATCAGATGGGGGGTGGCACCTACAGCAATACAGACCTGTCGAGCTATGCCTCCGCGATTGATTCAGGAGCCGCAGATATGAGGCAGATCAATCAAGAGCTAGCTTACTACCAAAACAACAACTCAAAGGTTATGGATCAGGTTTTGGCGCTATGGGAGTTAACCGGCGGTGGTGATTATAACGAAGCCGATCTGGCGGATTACTCAGCACGAATCGTAGCGGGCACGGCCACGTTATCAGCCGGTGATCTGGAGTATTACCGCACGCACGGCTCTCATGCAGACGGCCTAAACAGTGTCCCGTTTGATGGCTATAAAGCTGAGTTGCACAAAAACGAGATGGTGCTAACAGCGGACGTTGCAAACCACATTCGCGAATCCATGAACAATGGCTCTACGTCGTCTCAGGTCATCGTACAAACCGATCCGGCGTTACTCGCTGAGATTCAGCAGCTGCGCGCGCAGGTTGAACGGCTGGAGTCTGAGCAACGCCGTGCCAACGGAAAAGCCGAGCAACAGCGTACAGATCAGCAGCGTGCTACGGAATCTGTAGCCCGTGCCGCTAAACCACCGGTGGGGGTGCTCTGATGGCGATTACAGATCAGCAGTACCAGCAATGGCTCTCGCAGCCGAATCAGCCTCGTGTTGTGCTGGCAGAGCTGGAGCACAGCGCCGGAACAGAGTACGTCAGCAGTCGCCCCTATATCAGTAAACCGACAGACAGCGACCCCAATCGCATCTATGACGATCTGCTGCAGGGCGAACTGGAGATCAGTGCCCGCTTGGATTCTCAGCTGGAGCTGGGGGCGCTGGATCTGGTGGATGATGGCAGCATCACGCACTGGGTTAACCGCCGATGGCGGGGGTATGCCGTGGTGCTCAAACTGGGTGATCCGTCCTGGTCGCTGGATGACTTTCGGGTGATTGCCCGCCAGACCAATGGCGGCGTGATCGATGCCCGACGCGGCAAACTCCAACTGGGTATCTACGATGCATCAGCACAGCTGCAGCAGGAGATCCAGCGGCCTGAGCTGCCCAACGGGCAACCCGTGCCGCTGGTTCTGGGGCAGGTGTTTTGCGCCCCGGCTACCCGTATCAGCACCAGCACGCTCACCTATCGTGTGAGCTGGCTGCCGGCGACCTCGCTGGTGGTCCGGGACGGTAACGGCCCTGTGATCAGTCACAGCGCGGATTATGCGTCCGGTCAGTTTGTCGCCTCAGCTTACAGTCCCCGCACGCTGATGTGCGAGGTGGTGGAGCCGCACCAAACCCCGGCACAAATCATCCAGTGGGTGGCGGATCAATACAGTATCCCGCTGACCAGTGGCCTCAGCCTGCCCGGTTATACCCTGGGCCTGCGTTATGACGGTTCCGTTACGGGTGCTCAGGTGCTGGATGATGTCTGTACCGCCATCGGCGGCCACTGGCAGATTAACGCGCTGGGTGAGCTGGTGGTCAGGGTGTTTGAGCTGCCCGGGCCCGAGCCAGATCTGGTTATCGATGCGGACGACATCGAGTTCGGCCAGATCGCATTGACCGAGACTCAGGAGCCGCTGAAAGCACTCACTCTTAATTACGCCCGTAACCACAACCCGATCAGCGAGGTGGCCGGTAGCATTAGTGCAACCGATGCCGAACGCCTGAACAGCGAATGGCTAGCGGTCTCCGGAAGCAACCCCGAGGGCAACTACCCGTTGGCTCCGGATCAAACACTGGATACCGCCCTGCAAACCCAGGCTCATGCGCTCACCGAGCGTAACCGACGCCTGCAGATCAAAAGCCTCCGGCACGATGTCTACCGCATCACGGTGCTGCGTCCCGGCTTGCAGAATACGGTCGGGCAATCGGTGCGGGTGGATCATCCGCGATTAACCGGCCGCATTGGGCGTGTGATCAGCAGTCGCAGCAACCCGCTGCGGGATAAAACCGAACTGGAGATCTGGTACTGATGAGCAAAACACTCAGGCTGTTGGCGACCAATTTGCACGATACCGCTACGTTGACCGCCACCAGCGAAGCCTTGCCAATCGCCAATACTCAACGCAGCGAACGGTCGCGGGTGTGGCGTTCATCGGATCTGCAAACCCAGGTGATTACTGCGACGCTGCCCGATGGTGGCTTTGTCGATTGCATTGCCCTCGCACGACATAACCTGGCAGGTGCTGGCATCCTGAAAATTCAGTTTTTTAATGCCGGTGCCCAGGTTGGTGAGACGATTACGGCTTCTACAGCGCTGCTGATCCCGGCGGGACTTTGGCGCTCTGGTGTCGATGGCTGGGCCGCATCTTACAACGACCAGATGCCCGCCGGTTCACCGCTGGGTATTCACTGGCTGGATCAGCCGGTGGCGATCGACAGCTATCGCATCACCCTGGAGAGCGGCGGGCCGGATAGTTACATGGAGATTGGCCGGATCTTTATCGGCCTCAGTATCGCACCCAGCGTGAATTTCAACTGGGGCGTTGGTGTGGAGTGGCAGGAGTCCGGTGAGCACATCCCGACCGAGGCCGGATCACTGCGCACCATCGGCGGTCGTGACCTGCGTCGCCGATTCAGCCTGCAACTGGACTGGTTGAGTGATGCGGATCGGGTGCAGCTGGTCAATCAACTGGTCAGCGTCGGTCTGGGCGCGGATCTTTTAGTTGCCCTCTACCCGGAAGGCAATGAGCTGCAGCAGCTGGAGCACACCATGGTCTGCCGCCGTGAATCGTCTTTCGCGCACAATCACTCGCATTTTCAAAATTGGAAAGCGCCCCTGGCGTTTATCGAGGTTTAAGCATGTCAGAAACCGTTAACATCCGAATTCCCGGGGTTGTCGATCTCACGCAATACCGCGTGCAGGTCGGTGATACCGTGGCATTTATCGAAAAGATCAACAGCACCCAAGCCGATCTGGAAAACTGGGCGCAGCAGCTCACGTTCTGTGCAGCTGACCTGCAGTCAGCAGCCGATCAGATCGGCACCCGTCATGCCGAGATCGTGCAGACGGGAACGCAGGTCGCCCAAGACAAAGCCACTGTACAGCAACTGCGCACCGAGACCGGTCAGCAGCGTCAGCTGGCGGAAACTGCAGCGGGTACATCGACGAGTAAAGCATCTGAGGCCGCTACATCAGCAGGCGCAGCGGATCAGCTGCGTAAGCAGGCAGAAGCCGCTGCATCTAATGCAGCCCAACAGGTTGCATTAGCATCAGAACAGGCCGACATCGCCGGAAGTGCGGCGGGTATCGCAGAGCAAGAGCGCCAACAAGCTGAGCAAGCTGCACAAGCCGCGCAGCTCGCTGCTGCCCAAGCATATGTTGTACCTATTGGCATGATTATGATCTGGTCGGGGCAGGTTTCTACAATCCCCGATGGTTGGGCATTGTGTGATGGTCAGAATGGTACGCCGGATCTGCGTGGTCGGTTTGTTTTAGGTGCAGATGGCAGTGATATAGGGGAAATTGGAGGTAGTCGCGATGCTGTTGTAGTGGAACACAGCCATACGGGTAGTGCATCATCGGCTGGAGCGCATACGCATACAGGTACAGCAACCTCTAGTGGATCTCATAGTCATACAGGTACCGCACTATCGGCTGGAGAGCATAGCCATAGTACAACAGCTGGTTCTGATTTTAACTACACAGGAGGAGGGAGTGGCTGGCCATATAGTGCCGAATACCTTAATTCTGCTGTTACGGGTTCTGCTGGTAATCACTCTCATAGTTTAAGCATCAACGCTGCTGGATCGCATACACATGCAGTCTCTGTTATGACGAGTGGAAGTCACAGCCACTCGGTAACGGTTAGCAAAACGGGCCAGAGTGCAGCCAATGCAAATTTGCCGCCATATTACACGCTCTGCTACGTGCAGAAAGTCGCATAAGGGATTTTTATGATTGTTTACTACTTTGATGAACTCGGACGATACGCAGGACAAGGTGAAAGCGCGACATTACCTGAGGGTGCTACAGATAAAGAGCCGGTTATTGAAACTGATATTTTTGATGGAGAGGTATGGGTACGTGATAGTTCGGGTATCCCGCAAAAAATCACTGCCCGACAGGCTCGATTAGCACTGCACAGCATAGGCAAACTGTCGGATGTTCCAGCCGCTATCGCTGCACTGCCAGAGCCGCAAAAAACAAATGCAGAGATCGAGTGGGAGTACGCGACTCATATTGAGCGTAATAATCCTTTTGTAGCTGTATTGGCCGATGCGCTGCAGCTGACCGATGACCAGATCGATCAGCTGTTTATTGAAGGAGCGAAACTGTGATGGATAAACGCCCCTACCTCGTTCGGGTTGGTGATTTGGCCAGCCAGGCGCTTAATACAATCCTGCTTGGCGGCACCCCGGATGAATCCACATCAGGCCGATCTTACCGACAGGGCGTGCTGCAAGGCCATAAAGGCTGGTCGCAGATGCGTAAGCTTGTGGATTGGCTGTTCAGCGGGTACGAACAGGAGCACTGCAAGAAGGCGTATGAAGCGGATCTGGAGAGGGCGCGCCGGCGTTTGATTCAGTCGCAGGCGACACAGAGATAAATTGAAAGCCTGTTGTGTAATCTGGAAGAATCCTAATGAGCATTTATCGCGCCAGTGGTTCGTAAAAATTGCGCGGCGCTACATAGAGCCACGCAGCGCCTTATCCATCAGCACACGCAGAAGAAAGCGAGCCAAAAAGATCAGTGCAGTCTTCATGCAACTTCTCCCAATCGTTGCCAGAACTCCACCCGCTCAGCTTCACTGCGCAACGGATAGATATACCGGCCTTCATAACGCATCCAGATAACACGGTCAGGCCGCATATCCAGATGCAACATAGGCTCAGGATGACCTGACGGGCCTGTTGTATCGAGATAGACACCGATACCGCCCCACCAGACACAACCCATCGCCACCAGCAAAGCATCACGAATGTCACAGCGCGGGAATACATCACACGCATCCGACAAACGATTCACCGCGTAATGGCGACTGGTGACCGAACCATCCAGTCGATACCAGCCACCCAACACCGGCGAAGGCACAACAGCATGCCCAAGCTTCTCCCGATACTCGTTCAGTCCCAGGATCAGATCCGCTTCCATACGCATCAGCACACCTTCTGGAAACTCATCAGCGCTGAAATGATCCAGATCGCCAAAGTCCAGTGCTGCCGCATGATCCGGAATAGTTTTTAACTCAGTCACGGGAATACCCTCCTGATTGCATACCGCGCTCACGCTCCAACGCACTTACCCGCGCACGCAGCGTAGCCAGCTCACCAGCCATATCTGCCTGCTCCAGCCGATCCAGTTTCGACTCAATGACCTTCAGTCGCTCCTCAGTACGAATCTGAGCCTCAACACTCTGAGAGACCTTATTGCCTCCCCAGGTCATCGCAGCCACCAACAACAGAGCCAGCGCCGTTTGAACATGACGCTCAAACCCGCTCACATTGTTGGCTGCTTCGGTTCTATCCATCGCCATCCCCAAATTCCAGACACAAAAAAAGCCCAACCCCGTAAAGGGCTGAGCTTGTCCATTCATCACCAAATTGCAGACATAAAAAAACCCGAGGGGTTAGCCTCGGGTTTCTCTGGTCGCACTAAGACGACAATGCCTGAACTCTAATGGTCGAGTACCACATGTGTCAAACCCCAATTTTGCACACATCGCACCAAAGCCACCAGAAACGCCTCACTAACCGCTCTGGGATGGGGCTTTCATCAAAAACAAAATTCTCTGATGCGCCTCTGCCAGACGTCGATAAAACGTCATCGGGGCACATCCGCAGGCTTCTGCCCGCTGATGCTTAGTCGCTGTCAGATCCAGATACTGCGCCTCAACAACCTGCTGAAGTTTCACCGGCAGGCGCTCAACCGCACGGCCTGTATCAAACACCTCATCCGGCATAGAACCCGCCGAAGGATCAGTGGAACGAATCAGCATCCCCTGCCCCTCAATCAACTTACCCAGCATCGAACAACCTGCCGCCTCACCGGAGCCTGAATCCTCATTGCGCAACGTCCACTCACCCCAGGTCTGCAGCTTACGATCCACCGACGGGATCAGCCCCTGACGTTTTGGCCCCTGCCGCTTAACCGGCAGACCAGTCTCTACCACCGCTTCATGCACACCCATGATTGCCTCCTGCAGGCTTACCTGCCTTTCTCAAACTCGACCGCATTTTCCCCAGCCACTGCTGAGCTGTTTGTTTTTCCTGTTCCGTTCGGGTTTTCTCACCCGCCTTGTGCTCCAGCGCCGTTGCACTCACAGCCGGTAGCGACAAGGTTTCACCGGCCATTACCCGCTGACACAGTGCCCGATACGCCTTCTCAAATTTGTTCTTCACCCCGTTTAGACTGCAGTGCAGATCATGCCAACCGGCCTGACGACCAGCGTGATAAACCGCCGGATGACTCCACCGCATGCCAGGGCTGTTCGGCTCATGAGATTTAGCGCAGGCCTCACGGTATGCCGCCTCCAGATCCGGCAGACCGAAATCCTCATTCACAGGCTTGCAGCAGCGTACAAACTCCGTCATCGATGGAGGCTTACCGTACAGCTCAAAGCACCGCTCAAACCCCTGTTTAATTTCATCCAACGAGAACTCATCCAGCGCTAAAGACCACTCAGCCTTTGCCGCATTCAGCATGTCCGTCGATGGAAACCGGCTCGACCACAAGTGCCCGTAGTTACTGGTCATACGAACAAAAATCCGGTCGATAACCCGCCCTGAATACCGCCCACAAGCCACCGACAGATTCTCATCCGACTGAGGATTAACCGAATGCCCCGGCACAGCCGTCAGCGAGGATGGCTGCCCCTGAGCGAGGCTTTGCAAAACCTGAGGATTGACCTGCTGCATGGTGTGACTCCTTGCCAGAAATTCGTAACATCGCCCGCTTCAGCTGCTGAGCAAACTTGTGCTCCCACTGCCCCTGAGACAGCTCCCGATCCGTTGCCGTGTTCCAGTAACTCCGAAAGTCACCCAGCTGATCCACAAATCCCGCCTGATCAAACCGAGACAGGTTCACCCCCTGCGTTCGGCACAATCCCACAAACCGCTCACCCGGTTGCCAGTCCAGCGACATCGCAAACTTATGCCGAACATCTGCCGGTGGCGAAGCCGAATCCGAAAAGCCACCAGCCGGCACACACGCGCCGCTGACGTCAGCTGTAGTCTCTGTTGTAGTCTCTGTATATAGTTTGCAGGATTCTGCAAACTGGGATGCAGAATCCTGCATACTAGATGTCGAATCCTGCATACTGCTGATTTCATTAGGTTTTTCCGGCTTATCCGGTGGTTTAACGGCATCAGGCTCCGGCAAGCGTGCAGAATCCTGCATACTGTTGTTTTTATTGGCTTTTTCCGGTTCTTCCGCCTTGATTGCAGAATCCTGCAAACTACGGTTTTGCTTAGGTTTTTTTCAGAGCCGGTTTATCCTCTGCCATCGCCTCAATCAGCTTAAATAACCGGTTCACATTCAGCCGGAAATACAACTTAGCCGGACGCCCCTGACGCTTCTCCTCCAGCAGACCTACCGCCTTCAGATCACGCCGCGCACGCTCCTGCTCAGACCGGCTTAACCGCGTCTCAGCCTCCCACTGTGCCCCGGTCTTATAGAACCAACCCGAACGCTCAGCCGCGATACGCCCACCCGTAGACCAGTAATACGCCTGACTCAGAAACACCCCGCCAACCGTAGAACCCGCCACATCACGAAACACCGGATGATAGGCAATCGTCTGCTGTAGTAGCGTGGTAATCAGCTCATAACTCATAAACAAAACCCTCCTTTCGGGCGCAAAAAAGCTCCCCCTGCAGCCCGAACGGCACAGTGAAAAATCAGAAAAATGTAAGAAGAAAAAAATCAGACAGCCGCTAAGGGCCAGAGAAGAAACACATAGGAAAGATCCTTTTAAACACAGCACCCGTCATCTAATCTGATGCCTTCACACACCATCAAAGGAATGACCCATGGCAGCGCCTAAAGTACATATCGCGTTCTACCACTTAGAAACCCTAGTGCATGAAGCAAAGTCGTCGGATCTGCTCGTACCCAGCAAAGGCGACGTTATTACCGCCAAGTTGCCTGACTACGAAGAGATCTCCTTCACCGTTACCGAGGTAAAATACGAATACAAATACCTCAACCGGATGAAGGCATGGGTCAGAGCCGAAGCCACCGAAACCCTATCACCGGATTCACAGCCGGACTGATACGGATACCGTAGCCTGGGTAAGCTGGCTTAACCGATCCAACTGCACCAACAACACGCCCAGCTGCTTATAAGTGGGTGTGTTCACCAGTGCTTTGACCTCTTCACTCCAAATCGCCTCATTCACCCAGGAATGGTTGCCCGGTGCGCCCGCACGCATCCCACGCAATGCATCGCACACCGCATTTCGGGCTACCGTGATCTTATGGCTGACATAAGCCGCCGTATCACCCGTAAACACCTGCATATCATCCGGCTTAACCTCAGAAGGCGCTGCATCAAGATCTGCAAACAGTGGCAGTAAACTCTCAATAAGCTCCCGATATTCGTCCTCATCAAAATGGACATCATCAATTTCCATCACCTACTCCTAAAACTGTTCAATTATTTCGTCATTCGCTAATCTGGTGCCTTCACACACCATCAAAGGAATGACACATGGCACAAACCGTACATTTCACCCTGCTCAAAGAAACAACTTTGATTAAAGAGCTGGAAATCGAAAATGCCCCTATACCCCGCGTAGGCGAGGTTATCCACGCTCCCGGAAGTGCTGCGAACGGCATGGACTGGTATATGACCTCTGATGTCCGTTACACAATGAACATCGAGAAATAAACCATGGAAGTAGAAGTCACAGCACATGCCGCCTCATCAGATGAGCACAGAGGTATAGATGACTACCGATTACGCCTAATGCACTCCACCGGATGGGTTAGCACAGATATAGAAAACTAAAGTTTCGAGGTAATCACCGGCTCTGTCAGATCGTCCAGTTCGGACAGAGCTTCGGATATCACAAGCAATCGTTTATAAACCACAGTCTCTTCAAGCTCTGGCCTCGCTACTTTGCTCGAACCAAAATACCCGCCACGAATATCAACCATCGCCTTCAGAACACTTCCCTTAGCTTGTCGAATCTTCTTGTTAACCTCGCCATACCCCACAACCGTTTTCAGCTGATCCGCCTGAATAGCCGGAAACTCAATTTTTTTATCTTCATCACTCATGTCCCTACTCCTCAAACTGTTCTGCCAGTTTCTTCAGCACCGTCAGCTGACGTTGCCCTTCATGAATCGCCGCCCGGATCTTGCCCGACTCCACCCGATCCACCGTGCCATCGTCCAGCGCCTTAATGACTTCCTGAATCGCACGGTTAGCGCCATCCATCACCGCCGCGCCGGAACCCAGCACATCCAGATCCGTCAGTTCATCCCGCACTTCATCCAGCCAATGCCAGGTAGCGCCCACCGGCTCACCCAGCGCCTGCAAAATGCGCGGGTCTTTGGTCAGCTCTAAAATGGCCGTCACCTCATCGGCATTCACCAGATGGGTTTTAATGGTCGGGTTCAGCTTGTTACCCAGTGTTTTCGGGTTCCACCCGAACACCGCCGCCACTGCCGTGACACCGCCGGGGTAATCGTAAACAGCGTGATAACACGCCAAAGACAGCGACAAAGTGCCGCCATTATGCGGCATTGATTTTCGTCCCATGAGGGCTTACTCCTTTTAAGCACGTTGGATCAGGCTTCACACACGGGCAAACTGAACACATCAGATCATTCGCATCCGGTGCAATCCCGAAAACATCCGGTCGGAGCTCATATCGAGATACATCGCCCTCGATCAAAGCCTCTAAGACCAATACTCGGTTAGCTGGAACTCTGTTGCTCGAAATCCAATGCTGCACAGCCTGAGGACTTACCCCACAAGCCCGAGCAACAGAACTCGCTCCTCCAGCTTCAGATACAATTTTTTCTATACTTTTCATTGTTAGGCCTCTTGCCTTTGAAAGAGAAACTTACATTAAAAGTTAAAATTGCACAACGGATTTGAATTTATTCTTGCATTTCTAGTTAAAGGAAAACTTGTAAAATTCTGTCTATGAAAAAAACTATTGGCGGCAGAATTGCCGAAGCACGTACAGCAGCTGGACTCAATCAGTCTCAATTGGCGGCCAAAATTGGTGTTACGCCTCAATCTATCCAGCATTGGGAAAATGACAGAACAGCACCCCGCGGCAATCGGATCGAAGAGCTAGCTAAAACCTTAGAGGTCACCCCTGAGTGGCTTACCTTCGGCTCATCTACTGCACCTGAAGGCGCATCAGGCGAGATCATCCACTCTTATGAAGTGAGCTCATACGCTGCTCAAATCCCTCTTCTCGATATCGAACTTGCTGCAGGGGCAGGAACTTACGCAAACATGGAAGTCGCTACAGAGCACGTAACAGTAGGCAAAGAGATCTTTGTTCAACACGGAATAGCCGAAGAACAAGTGGTTGCCGTTAGAGTAAAGGGAGAATCAATGTCTCCCCGACTTCACGATGGCGACACAATTCTAGTCGACACCTCAGACAAGATCCCTAAAGATCAGCAGGTATATGCAATTGCCGTAGAGGAAGATCTGAAAGTAAAACGCCTGGTTCGCCGAATGGATGGC
This sequence comes from Oceanospirillum sp., assembly GCF_982874595.1. NCBI lineage: Bacteria > Pseudomonadati > Pseudomonadota > Gammaproteobacteria > Oceanospirillales > Oceanospirillaceae > Oceanospirillum > Oceanospirillum sp. The sequence goes on from NZ_CEYNZH010000025.1 coordinate 43,542, forward strand.
AACTGGTTAATTCGAAGCGATAACCGCGACTTTGCTGATTACGATGAGGTGATAAGCCCTGTTAACTTCCAAAATCTCAGAGTTATCGGAAGGGTATTTATGATCATGATGGGCGAAATCTAAAAGAAAGCATTCAAAATCATAGAGTTACTTTAAAAACGAGGCTTAGGCCTCGTTTTTTTATGCCCGCTATTGTAAGAAATACTTTAAATTAATTCTAAAAAGACTTGACGCATTGTAAGTTTAGATTGTAATTTAAACTTACAAGCTGGATAGGCCAGCAGCCACGGAATCAGGTCAAAGATTTCCCAGCCCCGAGAGGGATCGACTGGCTACCGGCGGTGATCGCAAACCGCCATTGAGTTCTTTAGGCAATAAAAAACCCCGCCTCGGGTGAGGCGGGGTTTTGATTGATTACTCATACAGCCAAACAACTGGATACCCAAACAGCCCTTAACGACCGATTGCTTGACAAAATAAAGAATTATTCTATTATTGCTTAACAAACTTCGCTCAAAATACCCTTAATCAATAATAGAGATTCCTTGATGATTGAAAACCACCCTTCTAAATACGTATCCCAATTCACCGATGAACGCTTAACTATGATTGCCAAGGCACTCAAAGAACAGGCGGACGAGACAGATCAAGACTTACAGTCAACCTATGATTCGGGATACTCAAAAGGGTGTACGCGCTTTGATCGTCAAAAAAATCGCCTGTTGGCACTGGCCGCTGAACAGCGCAGCTGGCTGGGGATAAAGGATGGCTCAAACCGCCTTATCCTCGATATCAAAGGTGCGCCTTTTAGGATCACTGTTGACGATCATACCAACCCCAAAAAACCTGCTGGCAAAGGCATGTCCCGAGCAGAGGCAGTCTTGCTGGGTGATCTGTACGACAACCAAATGCTCCTTCAACTTGAGCCTCCTCAACAGAGCTTAAATTTGAAGTGGCGTTTTTTTACTGAGCTCACTGAAAACATCGAGGACGGAACAACCGATTTTGATGTTTTATTTGTCGGCCTTGACGAATACAATGCCGTCCATTGTGTTTGGAAGCTGTCAGAAAACTCAGTGAATACAATAAGTTCCATCACGGAACACAAAGTACAGGCCGTTAAGAAGCCACAAGCTAAGACGATCCTCCCTGATCGTAGAGATGAACAGATGAACAGTGATGAATAACCTATCAGATAGCCATGACTTTATCGGTAGCAATTTAAAATTAGCACGATTGCTCAGCGGGTTTACGCTTGCTGAGCTAGCCGAAAAAATCGGCGCTTCACGCCAATACATTCACCAGCTTGAAAATAGTAACCGGATGCCTTCTAACGAACAGCTTGCTTCGTTGGCTGGGCATCTTTCTGTTAATGAAGGGTTCTTTTTTGTCCCTCCAACTGGAGTACTAACCGATGATGCAATCCACTTCAGAAGTAACAGAACATCCAAAGTATCATCGCGCACACAGGCTAAAGCCCATATCGCACTATTTGCACGGCTATTAAACATACTTAGTAATTATGTTGTTTTTCCAGAGCCTGATTTTCCGGATGAACCGGAATATTCCAGCGCCTTGGATATCGAGCGGATAGCTGAAAGAGCACGATCTCATTGGCACCTAGGACTTGGCCCAATTGACAATATGACCCGCACTGCTGAACTTGCAGGCGCAATTACCACAACCTTCAAAGGGGTCTCTTTAGAAGTTGACGCCTTATCAGGGGTGATGAAGCACCCTTTAATTGTACGTAACGACGCTAAAGATAGCCCAGGCAGATTGCGGTTTGATATCGCTCATGAAGTTGGTCACCTGATTATGCATAAAGGCATCGTCACTGGCTGCAAACAAACCGAGTCCGAAGCCAACCGTTTTGCCAGCGCTTTTCTAATGCCAAGAAGCTCTTTCGGAAAAGAGTTTTACATCGGCTCGCGCCTGAACTGGGGGATGGTAGCCAGCCTAAAAGAGCGCTGGGGCGTCAGTAAAGCTGCTATTTTATTCAGAGCAAGGCAGCTGGACCTTTTGAATGAAGCGCAATACAAAAGAGCTATCATCCAGCTGAAGAAATACGAGTCTAAGAAGGAAAAAGACGACCATCTCATTCCATATGAGAAGTCGGAACTCATTCCTGATGCAGTCCAGCATTATGTAGTGAGCTACGGTAAGACGGTAGACAACTTACTGAATGAGTTGAACGTAACAGAACCTTTACTCAACCAGATCTTGGACTTTGATATCAATGATCTAAGAGCTCTGGAGAGAAAGGATAATGTCAGACCTTTGATTCGGCCAATTAAATAAAAGAACCGGCTTCACGCCGGTTTTTTTGCAGGTGCGGCCAACTCTTGGTCAGGTAGTGTTCAAAATTCTGTGTCACCCCTATAGTTTACCCTCTACAGGGAGTG